>CAZUCH010000086.1:0-9290 GCA_964619045.1 uncultured Planctomycetales bacterium
GGCTGCGATCGAGAATCGGCGGGATTATAGCACAGCCCGTGCCAGGCGTGCCAGGGGCGCCGGCGGACGGCGAGGCCGTTCACGCGGCTTTCAAGAAAACCGGCCAGTTCGCGGCCGGCCCTTGATGCGGCGGCTGGTAAGCCGGTATACTTTCGCGGTCCCGCCGACGTGTGGCGGCAACTGGGAGTAATGTATGTCTGTTATCCGTAAGAAGAAGTTCTGGGTCGCGGCTGTGGTTTGCGGTTCTGGGATGGTGTTTCAGTACCTCCCGACCGGCTGTAACAACTACTGGGCGGCCGCGGGCGCCACGTCGCTCGACATGTGCTCGATACTCAACTGTACGGGCGGCACGTTTTTCAATATGTGCGAGCCGGTGCCGTTGCTGATGGACTGCCCGAGTATCCAGCAGGCACAAGCTGGCGGTTGAGTTTTGACCTTCTGCTAATTCCGAGAGTATGCCATGCGCAATCGTCGCTTTCGTGTTCTCCGTGTCGCATCGCTGGTTGCCATCGCCGGTACTTGCTTCCAGGCTGGCGGCTGTCTGGGCGATGTTGGCAGTTTCGTCAACAATTTCAACCCGTGCGGCACGCTTCTGTACTGCGATCCGGTACAATACCGGTTCGTCAGTTCCGGGTATCAGGGGCCGGGCGTTGATCCGGATGTGGATCCGTCTTGCACCTATCCGCCGTTCTGCGACTCGGATCCGTTTGTCTCCTTCTAGCCGGTAGGGCCAGTGGAAGGCGTCGGGGAAAGAGGCCGGCGCGAGATTGACCTTGACAGAGCCCGCGCGGCCTGCGTGGGCTCTGTAACTAGTTGCTTCCGCCGACCCCTCGCCGGAGCACTGCTCAGGATTAGACAGTGCTCGGAGATACCCGCCCCATCACACGGTTTCAGCTACAGAATCGCAGGCCCGGTCCTTGGAGCAGATGAGCCCAAAGACCCGGGCACTCACATTATTCCCAGTACAGTTCCGTGGACATCGGACTGCGCCAGACCCGGCAGACCGGCTTGTCCGAGCGTCGAGAGCCCGCAACCGACCAATCCGGATCGGTCGAATACACGCGCCGCGATTCTCCATCGAGAATAAACTCGTACAGTGGGACGGTTGTCACGGGCGGATCACTCAGATCAACCGGCAGGGGCATAGAAAAAGACCGCCGACTCGTGCTCATCGATTACGGCCGGTAAGTGGGCAGCCAGCCTTGAACCTCCAGCAGCATCCTCTTCACGGCATACGGCGATTGTCCCCGCGACCGGACGGTCCAGGGCGAAGAACGCAATCGCCTTTGGCTTCAATCGCGCTGGAAAGTGCTCGTGCATAGCAAGCATTTCCGGATGATCTGAGCCGGTTGGGCGATACACGGGCACCGGCAAGGCGAGCCGTTCGTCCGCCAGATCCAACTTGTACATGATCTGGTTGTAGTCGTAACGCGGCGTTGGCTGATCGTTGCCCGAGAAAGTGCGCGTGTACGTTCCTTCAAAATAGATGACGCGGCCACCGTCCTGGTCAAAAACCGGATGCTGCTTGGGGTTGTAGAAGCTGTATCTGTCGTGCGTGACGATCTTGCGGGCATATACCCATGGGCCAAGCGGCGTATCGGCTTCCGCGTACCAGATCTCACCGAGCATCGAAGTGCCGAACATCTCACATCGGATCGTGATCCACTTCCGGCGATATTCATTCCAATAGACCGAACCAGCGTGCGCAAGGACAGCCTTACCGGTGTCAGCGTCCTGGAACTGGATCCAAGCCTCATCGGCCTTCATTTCCCCGGCCTTGATAAGTTCGGTCTGCTGCTGCTGGTCAAGCGCGAGAGTGTTGCGTTTCCAGCCATAGTTGATCCGGCCCGATTCATCGCGATCCACCACCGGCTTGTCCAGCGAGGAGCCCGCCTTGAGCGGCGTCCATGCCTCATAGCAGCTCACGTCGAGATAAGCGCCGGCCAGGGCCCGTACTCGCACAAGCGGAAAAGGACCAGGAAACCAGAGATAATCGACACCCTCACAGGGGTGTGCAAAAGGATGCCCGAGCGGCCGCACCGGAGCGTCCACGTCGAATTCGCCGATCTTCTCCAGGAGCTGTCGATCGTCGTTGTATAGCATGAAGCCCCGTTCGACCGCCTTCATTTCCGACGTTACCCGTGCATAGGCGGCGTACATCCGCTCCTGTTTGGCCCCATCCGGCAAGGTCACAAAGGAATCGAGCCAGACCGGGCCCGGCTCCGGCCGTGGAGCCATCTTCTTGGCAAAGCCGTTCTCACGAACGAAGTAGCTCAGGTTCACACCGACATCAGGATCCAGCCCGCCCGCTCCTGGCAAAAGTGACGTAGCACCGGCCATGTGGAAATTGCCCAAGGGGTACTTCGGCCAGTTCGTGTCACCCCAGAACCAATAGAGCGTCCCCTTGTAAACGACATTCTGGACACTGTCCTGGCCCAATACGTCGCCGTTCAATACCGGTTCCTGGATCAGAACCGGATTGTCGGTCAGGATGCTGTCACGGTAAATCCCGCCGCCCGTGATCCGGTACAAGCGCTCGGCGATGTTCACGCGCTTGATCTTCAGCGTAGCGCTGCCGCCGGCCACGGCATGCAGCGACTTGCCGGTCATGCCGAAACCGTCCTTGGGAAACTCGTAACCGTGACTCTTCACGAAGAAGAACACGTCACGGCCCATGAGTCCGGGTTCGTTGAAAGCCACAACGCCGTTGCTGTCGGTGTAAAGGCAAATCCCGTTGACTGTTTTCAGCTCGACCAGCGGGACGCCGCGCTCGGTCTGTTCGTCGACGACGACGATCTTGAAATACTCACGCGGACCGGAGCCGGCCTCGGTCCCGAGGATGAGCGCGATCACTAGGGCGACCAACTTGGGCATGATGGTTGCTCTCCTATGCCATACCCGCATGAGTCCATCCATCTTTCCGGGACATGTCAAGCTCAGCCCGCGTCCCGAGGCCCCACTCAGGCCCCACGAGGCCCCGCCACGCGCGCCAGTGGCAGTCAATTCCCACTGGAACTTTCCTGGGGGTATGTATGTGCATGTTGGAAGTGCATATCCGGAGCGTTCTCCCATACAATCGCGGGCTGTCTTCCTGGCAGGAATGCTCACATGGACGTCGGCCTGTTCGTCACATGTCTTACCGACACGTACTACCCACGCGTGGGTGAGGCGGTGGTTCGATTGTTGCGGCACTTTGGCTGCCGGGTGAGTTTTCCAGCCGAGCAGACGTGCTGCGGTCAGCCGGCGCGGGCGGCCGGGTTGCACGTCGAGGCTGCGTGCCTGGTTCGGCGGATGGCCGGGCTGTTTGAGGGCTGCGCACACGTTGTCACGCCCTCGGCGGCGTGCGCGACCATGGTCAGGCGGCATGGGCCGGAACTGGTTGGCGATGACAGCACAGACCTGGACGCCGTGCGAGGGTTGGCCGACCGGACGTGGGAGATATGCACGTTTCTGCGTGACCGGCTGGGCGTGGACATCGCCGGGCTGTTGAAGCTGGATGAGCCGGTTACGTTCCATTATCCGTGCCAGGCGCGCGAGGTTTATAGCTTGGATGACCTCCAGGGATGGCTGAGCCGCACCGATCTGCGCGCGCCCGAGCGGCCGGACCTGTGCTGTGGCTTCGGCGGGCTGTTTGCGGTCGAGTATCCGGAGCTGAGCGTCGCCATGGCGTCCGACAAGCTGGATGTGCTGGCCGCGACCGGGGCCACTCTGGTAATCAGCAACGAGGCCGGCTGTACGCTGCAAATGTCGGGCGTGGCGCGCAGGCAGGGTCGCAAGCTGCGTTTCAAGCACCTGGCCGAATGCCTGGCCGAGTCGCTGGGACTGATGGAGGGGGCGCCATGAGCCGTCCTCGGACACTGCGCGAGCGCACCGCCGCGGCCACCCGTGATCGTCGGGTTGTCACGGCACTTCAGCGGGCGACTTGGCGAAAGGTGGACGCGCGCGTCGCGGCACTGGGCGAGCTGCGCGACGCCGATGGAATGCGCGAGCTGGCGGCCGATATTCGGCGACACGTGATCGAAAATCTCCCCCATTATCTGGAGCAGTTTGTTGACCGTATCACGCGGAACGGGGCGCGCGTACACCGCGCGGCCGACGCTGACGCCGCCCGGCGGATTGTCGTCCAGATTGCTGGCGAGCGGTCGCTCGAATTGGCGGTCAAGTCCAAGAGCATGACCACCGAGGAGGTCAGCCTGAATGCGGCGTTGGAGGCGGCCGGCGTGCGGGTGGTCGAGACCGATCTGGGCGAGTTTGTCGTGCAGCTCGATGGCGACCGGCCCAGCCACATCACGGCTCCGATCATTCATAAGGACCGGCGTCAGGTGGCATGCACGATGGCTCGTGAGCTTGGTCGTGAGTGCGCTGATGATCCAGCCGAGATGGTCAGAGTTGTCCGCGAGCACTTGCGTGGTATTTTTCGGCGCTGTGACCTGGGGATCACGGGCGTCAACTTCGCCATAGCCGAGACCGGCACGCTGTGTCTGCTGACCAACGAGGGGAACGGCCGGATGACGGTGACACGACCCAAAGTGCATGTGGCGTTGCTCGGGATCGAGAAGATCATCCCGCGCATGTGCGATTTGCCGGTGTTCTTGAAGCTGATGGCGCGCTGCACGACGGGGCAACCCATGGGGTCGTATACAACCTTCGTGAGCGGGCCTCGGCAGCCGGGGGATTGTGACGGTCCGGGGGAGTTGCACGTTGTGCTGCTCGATAATGGGCGGTCGGATGTCTTGGCGGGGCCGCTGCCCGAGGTGCTGACGTGCGTGCGCTGCGGTGCGTGCCTGAACGCCTGCCCGGTGTATCGAAACGTCGGCGGACATGCGTACGACAGTGTGTGCCCAGGGCCGATCGGCAGCCTGGTCACCCCGTTGCTTGGCGGTGGGGGGCACGAGGAGTTGCCGCGGGTGTCGACGCTATGCGGGGCGTGCAAGCTGGCATGTCCGGTCAAGATTGACATTCCGGAGCTGCTGGTGCGGCTGCGGGGGCGTTTTCGGGATCGGCTGCCGGCGGGGCCGGACACTGGCCCGCTCGCTTACGCTCGGGGTTCAGATTGGTTGCGGCGGGGGGAGTGGCTTGAGACGCGTGATCTGCCGCGGGTGGCGCGCAGTTTCCGGGAGTTGTGGGATGCGGGGCTGGGCAGCGAGGATTGACGGTCGGGACGGCCGACTCGGAGGTCGGCCGCTACGCCGCCAGCCGCTATCCTGCCAGCATGTCGACGCGCTGTCTGAGCTGAGCGATTTCCTGGTGCAGCTCGGCTACTTCGGCTTGCAGGTTCTCAACCTCGGTTTGCAGTGCTTGGAGGCCGGCGTCGGCGGTGGGACTCGGTACGGCTGCCGGCGATGGCGCGGCTGCCGGCGATGGCACGGCTGGCGGCACCGGTGAGGCGGCCGCCTGGGTGGGGGCCTGGGATAGGATTGCCCATTCCTCGGGATGATACAACTGGTGCGCGAAGCGTATCGCCGAGCGGCCGGGGGTGCGCGGCATGGCTGTCACCCAGGGTGTCTCGGCCTGCTGCAGATTGTCGAGTACGGCCGTGACGGCGTCGGTGTTGTCAAAGGGGTACATCCGCGAACAGCGTGTGCGCAACTCGCCCACGGTCTGCGGCCCCCGCAGCAGCAGCTCAGTCATCACCGCCCGTTGCGGCTTTTCCCATTCGAGGCGGTCGCGGGCCTCGTGCCGGAATCGCTCGACACGTGATGAGCTGCCCGGGAGCAAGCGTGCCACGAGCCCGGCGGCCTGGAGAACTTCGAGCGTACTCCAGACGGCCTCCTCGTCGAGCGTCATGACCGGGTCGCGATTGCTTTTCTGGTTGCAGGCGGCCACGATCGCGTTGATCGTCATCGGGTAATACTGCGGCTGCGCGAGCGATTTTTCGAGCAGCACGCCGAAGACGCGTCGTTCCACCTCGTTAAGTGCTTGAGCCACGTTTCGAGCCTCCTGCGGTGATCCGCGTATGAATGTCGCCGCCACCTGGGGCGCTGACTGCGAGCATGATACGCCGGTGCCCGGGGAGTCCCAAGCCCGGCGGACTTTGACTCTGCCCATAGCGTATTGAACTGTTATTGAAGGACAGGAGGAGTGCAAATGCTGACGCAACGCGGCGCGATTGCCGTTGTTATCGGAACATTGTTCGCGGCGGCGGCGGTTAGCCACGCGGATGTGATAACGACGCCCGATCCGGGCGGCTATCAGACGTATACGACGTTGTCGGGTGGCGAAGGTGTTCCCCAAGGGTCGGCTCGCTGGTACGACATTCTCGATGGCGAGGCCCAGTACACGGCCTGGGCCAACATGCCGATTTCGTTCTCAGTTGATCTGCCTTTCGAAGAGGACAATGAGTGGCGTGTCGGTGTCACCGCGACCAACTGGACCAGCGGCAGCGTTGTCTTGCCGCCCAACTACGAGAACTTCAGCGTGGCAGTCAAGGCTAACGGCAAGCAGGTCGACAACCTGCTGATCCCCGCCTCGGACGACGCCTGGAACACTGCCTGGCTGGACCTGGGCGCTATCAGCGGCCCCATCAGCTTGGAGCTAAAGTGGAAGAACGACTCCTACAGTCCCAACGTCTATGATGCCAACATCGCGATTGGAGCGGTGCAGTTCGCCGGTCGCAGCGTCCCCGAACCGGCCAGCCTCGCTCTGTTGCTCCTCGGCGCTGCTGTGATGTCGCGGCGCCGCTGCTCCTGATCCAGCCCACACAGGGCGCCGACTCCGATCGGTAGAATCGCCGCCAGCGGCCTCGATGCCCTGACCGCTATGGGCCGCCGCCGTCTACGGTCGTGCTTCGGTAAGTCTCTGATGGCAACTCGTCATGGCACACAGTTCACATGGATAGGGGCGATGCTTGACCTCCGGCCCCAGCCCAATCACGCCGCTGACGCTCTTGATCGGGCTCATGAGCGAGGATTCGTTCAGGGTGACGCCGGCCGGTTGCTTAGGGAACATCGAGAAGAGCGCGTGCTGGCCGGCGGTTGTCCAGGTGCAGTAGCCGGGGCTGAAGCGGTTTGTGCTTTGCCAGCCACGGCCGGCCACCGCGTCTGCTACGTGCAGCTCCAGAAGGTCGGCGACGGCTTCGACCGCCAATGACCCGACTGTGTCCAGCACGTAGCCTTCCAGCGGCTGCCCGTCGGCCATCATCTCCCGGGCACGCCGCTCTAGTGCGGACCCGATCGTGACGACGAATGCGGCCACCGCGAGCGAGCCCTTGAGCTGAGTTCTTACCAAGCGTCCTACTGAGAGGGTTGTCTGACGCGGCTCAGTGCACAGAAGTTCGTCAGCGGCGGCGTCCAGTGTCGCCGGGCTTGCGACCCAGACCCACCGCGGATCGAGCAAGTCGCGCCCCTCACCGAGGAGCGTCTCCACGATTTCCCGCATGTGGGGCGGTATCGGGCGCTGCGGGCGCCCGATTGTCCGGCCGCCATCCGGCGCCGCGCTGTAGCCCAATCCGCGCACCAGATCCGACCAGTCGATCGTCAATTCATCGGCGTGTATGCGTGCGTCGTGCGGGCCTGGCGAGAGACTTTCGGTCTGATGCTCGGGGTCGGTCATGCGTCTAGGCCGCCGGCTTAATGCGGTTCAGGACATCGATCGCCGCCGACGGATCACGTGCATAGGCCGTGGCGCCGATTTCCTTAGCGAAGTCATCGGTCACGGGGGCTCCTCCGACCAGGATGGGAGTATCGGGGCTGACGGCGCGGATCGCACTGACGGCGTCCTTCATGGCGACCATGGTCGTGGTCAGGAGGGCCGAGAGGCCCACGATGCAACCGGGGTTGGCCTGGACGGCTTCGACGTACTTGTCGACCTTGCAGTCGACGCCCAGGTCGACCACCTGCCAGCCGGCGCCCTCGACCATCATGCACACCAGGTTCTTGCCGATGTCGTGCAGATCGCCTTGCACCGTCCCTATCACGAACACGCCGCGCGCCGGCACGTCATCTTTGGCGAACAACGGCTTGAGCTTGTTCATGCCGGCGTGCATGGCCCGCGCTGCGATGAGCACCTCGGGGATGAAGACCTCGTTCCTGGCGAACTTCTTGCCGAGGATTCCCATGCCCGTCGAGAGTCCCTGGTCGAGGATCGTCTGGGGCGACAGCTTCAGCTCGATAGCTTGCTCGGTGTACTCGGCGACGCCGGGCTGGCCCTTGGAGCCGGGCGGGATGTTGGTGTTGATGTCAGCCTTGCCGCGCTGCACGCACTCGGAGATGCGTTGCAGGATTTCCCGTGCCTTCTCGGGGATGTCTGTCATTCTGAACCGTTCCTTCGCGCGCTCGAGGTCATCCGACACTATTGTAACGGGGGCGTGGTGTGGGTTGGTGCCTGCCTCACGCGCCCTCGCCTTTGATCCCGGCGTCAGGCCGCTGCCAACCAAAGCCACTAGCTACGGCCAGACTCAGGTGCATTTCAGCATAAGATAGCAGATGATCCCACTCACTGGCCAGGGCTTTGACCGGTTGGCAGAGCAGCGGCACCGCGAGATTGTCGATGGGCTGGGCGCCGGGGGCGAAGAGGACTTCTCTGCTGGCGGACCACAGCAAGTTCGGAGTACGCTCGGTCGTGCTCTGTTCGCCGATGACCGAGGTTGATACTGTTATCAGTGATGTGGGCGCCGACAGTAGCGTCCTCGATGATCTGACCAACATGGGACTGGCGACTGAGATCGCCGGCGCGGAAGGGTGACCAATGGCCAGCGAATGGAAGATCAAACAGGAACTCTGCGACATCGGGCGACGAATCTACGCGCGTCAGTTCGCGGCCGGCAATGCCGGGAACGTCTCCGTCCGCATGTCGTCTGACGTCGTGCTGTGTACGCCCACACAGATTTGCAAGGGGTACATGAAGCCGGAGGATCTTTGCACGGTTGACATGCAGGGCAAGCAGCTTTCCGGCACGCGTCAATGCACCAGCGAAATCCTGCTGCACCTGGAGATATACCGCGGTGACCCGACGGCGAAGGCTGTCGTCCATTGCCACCCGCCGCACGCCACCGCTTTTGGTATGGCCCGGGTCGATATCCCCACGGGCATCCTTCCCGAGGTCGAGATTTCCCTGGGCGTCGTACCGCGCGCGGAGTACGGAACGCCCGGCAGCGAGCACTTCGCCAAGACCATCTTGCCGTTCGTTGGCAAGGCCAACACGGTTGTTCTAAGTAACCATGGCACCGTCAGTTGGGGTGCCAGCGTTGAAAGGGCCTACTGGCACACCGAAATCCTGGACGCCTACTGCCGAATGCTGCTACTGGCCAAGCAGATTGGCGAGGTCGAACGGCTGACCGACACCGAAGTGCA
>CAZUCH010000087.1:0-9287 GCA_964619045.1 uncultured Planctomycetales bacterium
CTGGGAAGCAACCCGGACGTGCTGCTGATCGGAACCGGTTTTCAGAACTTTCACTACTATCTCAATCTCGGAGAGGGCGCGGTCGTGCTTGAGGCCGCCCACAACGGCTATCTGCACGCGCTGAGTGAGGGAGGCATCTTTGGGTTCCTCATCTTCGCCGCATGGTTGCTGGCTATCGTGCGCTGGCTACTGCGCTGGCGCCACAACGATCGCGACCCCAAGCGACGCGTGATGGCAGGCGTCTTCATGTCGATGACGATCGGGCTATTGGTGACAATGCTGACGCAAGAGACGTTGTCGCCAGCTTTCGCGATGGTCCCCTGGATGTTGCACTTCTATCTGATACTGGGCATCTGGATTTCCTGGTATCGATGTGAGACACGGCAAGATCGCGAGCAGGCCACCGCGGCTCCGCCGATCCATCCTGGCGGGCTGCCCGTATCGCTGGGGCCGGCAGACGCGGTCGTGTACCACTAGCGACCATTTGCCCTCCCCTCATGCACACGGCAAACGCAGAAGCTCCACTTGGCCGCCACGTCGGACTGCAGGTTGCTCTAGTTCTTCACGACGACGACCAAGTGATGCGTGTTAAGTACGCGAAGAGCCTGAAGGGCGAGGAGGAATCCGTCTCCCGCCCACCGTAAGGACCGGCACAGCGGCGCGGCCAAGCTGATCGTCCTCCGAAACGCCAGCTTGCCCCTGGGGAACAATGACGAGATGTCCTTCAGGTGCATGGAAACCGTCCGGCGATTGAAGGGGTTGATCCAGAAATCGTACCACAGGACGCATCCGCCGGGCTTCAGCGCCCGCCACATCCTCGCGGCAGTTGACTTGCGAAGATCCGCGCTGCAGATGGAACTGAACATCATTGAGTGATGGATGAGATCAATAGACCCGTCCTCGAATGCCATCTCGTGCGCCGGTACGCACGCCAGCGTTAGCTTCGAGTCCGGATACGTCGCTTTCCATTTCTCGATACCGGCTTCAAGAACATCCAATCCGAAGCAGTTCTCAGGCTCAGCACCCCATCTCTCGCAGCAGATAGTGAGCCACTTCCCGTTATTACACCCGAGGTCGAGGATCCTCCGGCCGCGAAGGGGGAGCATGCCGGCCGACCGCAACGCCTGCTCATAGTAGTCCATTCGTGAGGAGAACATCGCGCTTCCGGGACTCGAGGGCGGCCGGCGTTCTGCCCGCCGGCGGTATTCATCGCGGATAGCCTGTACGTCAGATTCCAACTCGGGTCTCTCGCCCACGATTCGACTCCTCAACCCGGGATTCCCTGGTTGCCGCCTCAGAAGGAGCCATGGTACGGAAACGTCGGCCTTATTCCTAGGCCGGGTGAACATCCTGGCGCGAAAACTTTCGCTTGAACGCGGAATCGGGGCCAGCTCCCGTCGTGAGAGGGCTGCGGCAGGCGCTTACCCGCTGCACAGCACAGCACCAGCCAGCCTCTGGCTGGGATCGTCAGGTTGTACGCCTGCGCGTCCGGCGACATCACCTCGTCTCGGTCCCGCCACGGCGTCGGCGGAGCTTGCGGTTCTTAGCGTAGACCAGGTTGAGGTCGTGGTTGATGCCATTCGACTTGTCCTCGTTTCCCCGATATATTGGCCTTGAATACTCGCTGTTTTCTGCCAAGGAGCGGTCGTTAATGAAGATGGGCCAGACGTCCGGCGACCTGCCATTTGTCACCGTTATTCTACCGATTCGGAATGAGGCGGATTTCATCGAACGGTGCTTGCGGAGCGTACTTAGCGGCGACTACGCCGCCGATCTACTCGAAATAATCGTCGTGGACGGGATGAGTGACGATGGCACGCGTGAGATCGTGCGGAGACTCGCTAGTGAGGAGCCACGACTGAGACTTCTGGATAACCCGGCCCGCATAGTGCCTCATGCAATGAACAAGGGGATCATGGAATCCAAAGGCGATGTTGTTGTTCGTGTAGACGGGCACGCCGAGGTCACGCCCGATTTCCTGCGACTTAGCGTGGCAACGCTTCAGGAACATCCAGAGGCCTGGTGCGCCGGCGGCCCTGTGGAGACCGTCAATTCCACGTTGATCGGCAAGGCCGTTGCCGGTGCAATGACTTCCCCCATTGGCGTCGGCAACGCGATGTTTCGACTGGGTTCTTACGAAGGCCCTGTCGATACAATCGCATTTGGAGCATATTGGCGCTGGGTTTTCGACAAGATCGGGTTGTTCGACGAGGAATTGGTTCGCAATCAGGACGACGAACTGAACCTGCGAGTCATTCTCGGCGGCGGCCAGATCTACATGAACCCACGAATCCGAAGCAGCTACTATGCGCGCGCGTCGCTACGGAAACTGGCTCGGCAATACTACCAGTATGGTTTCTGGCGCATCCGGACGATTCAGAAGCATCGGCAACCCGCAACGCTCCGGCAAATCGCGCCGCTGGTGTTTGTCTTGGCGTGGATGGTTCTTATCATTGCCTCCGTGGCCTGGACGCCGCTGTCATGGGGACTGATCGGTATTGCGGGTGCGTACGCGTTGGGGCTGTTCATCGGCGCCGTTGACGTTGCGAGGCGCTGCGGACTGATAGAGGGCTGCCTGGCACCAATCGTATTCGCCATATTGCACTTTGGGTATGGAATCGGCAGCTTGGCGGGGCTGGTTTGGTTCATACTGCTTCGCCGCAGTCCCAGGAAGACCCCGGCCGAGTACGCTACCTCACGATAAACGGACCGCGATCCTAGTTGCGCGATGTGCGCAGCCTCGTCAGTCGAATAGCAATGCGAAGGACTTCTGGTTGATGTCGAATCCCGACGTTATGACACGTTATCAGGCGGCGTTTGCCGAGAAGTTCGGAAGCGGCCGCGCTTTCGGCTTCTGGAAGGGGCGAGTTGCTCTCTACGCCATTCTGAAGGCGCTAGGGGTTGGCGAGGGGGACGAAGTCATCATGCCGGGGTATACCTGCGTGATGGCGGTCAACCCGATCGTCTACCTGGGCGCCAAGCCTGTTTTCGTCGATATCGATCCCGTAACATACAACATCGATCCCAATCAGATCGAAGACAAGATCACTTCCAAAACCAGGTTGATCATCGCCCAGCACACTTACGGCTACCCCGCCGACATGGCCGCCATCATGGAGATCGCCGGCCGAGCGGGGCTGCGCGTCGTCGAGGATTGCTGCCTCGCACTGGGCTCCCGATACGACGGACGGTTGGTGGGCACGTTTGGCGCGGCGGCGTATTTCTCTTTCCAGTGGAACAAGCCCTACACGAGTGGGCTGGGCGGAATGGCGCTGATCAACGACGACGAACTAGCCGGACGGGTCGAAGAACTCCGCCAAACCGAAGCCGTGCGGCCCGGCGCACGTGAAGTCAACATGCTGCGGGCGCAGCTTGCCGTCTATCGAACCATGATCTACCCGCGCACGACTGCTTTGGCGCAGAACGCATTCCGCATGTTGACCAAGGGTGGGTTGGTTGTCGGCTCATCAGGCACCTGCGAGTTCTCGCCGACCATGGAGCCGGGTTTCTTCAAGCGGATGAGCGTCATGCAGGCCCGCGCCGGATTGCGTCAGCTACGGAAGGTTGACGACGGCGTGGCGCACCGACGCGAGATGGCCGCGCTCTACGAGCGGCTGCTCGCCGAGCGAGACTGGCCGACGCCGGCGATTCCGAACAAGCTCGATCCGGTGCTGGTGCGTTATCCGGTGCGCGTCGCGGACAAGCGGAAGGCTCTCGCCACCGCCGCCAAGCACTTTGTGGAGTTGGGCAGTTGGTTCGAGTGTCCGCTGCATCCGATCGAAACGCCGATGGGCGAGTACGGCTATCATACCGGCATGTGTCCGGAAGCGGATCGCGCCAGCGCAGAGGTCGTCAATCTTCCGTTGCATCCGCGCGCCGACGCGCGGACCGTCCGGAAGAGCGTGGAGTTCATCCTCGGCATTGGTCCCGCAAGCGGCTGACCTCCTCACGGTTGCTCAATAGTCTGTGAGGCGGTTAGTTGGCTTTGATGGCGAGGTTGAGCGGGCACGTGTGGGTGTGCATACGACCGCACAAAGCCGAGTTCCTTGCACGGGAAGTCTCGAATGTCCGCGTCATGCAAGAGAGAACGCCAGCCGCTCAAGGAGCAGTCACAGTGGACAGTGCTCAGGGTATCCTGCCAATAAGCGTCAGCATAGGCGGAATCACCGTTCGGCGGGACGGACATCGTTGGTATACGCATCACTCCTTCGGCCGCATCGTGGACTTGCTGGCTAGGCGCGTTCGACAGGTCCACTACTTCGGCCCCGAGGCGCCACCTTCAGCCTCGGCCGCCGCCGCCTTCGACTACCGATTCAGCAGCCCAAACGTCACCGTCCACCCATGGGGAGCCCGGCAGAGCACCCTGGAAGCCCTGCGACACCCACTGCGACTCATAGGCGAGTTCTGGCAGCTCACCTGCACCGCCGATGCCATCTTCTTGCGCGGCAGCGCTCCATTCGGCTGGGCGGCCCACTGGATGGCACGTCTGCGCGGGCGCGGCATCGTCCACTGGCTGGTCGGAAACCCCGTCGCCATCCTCCGCGGCGAACAGCGCGGCTACGGCTCGATGATGCAGCGGCTTGGACTGTGTTTCGCCATCTTCGAACAGACCCAGATGAAAATCGCGATCCGAGTCAGTCGGGCGCAGGTGCTGGCCAACGGCGCCGAAGTGGCCCACATCTACCGCTCGCCCCGCACGCAGACCGTGGTTAGTTCGAGCATCACCGCCGACGACTTCCGCGAGCAGCCGGACACCTGCACCCAATCGAGCATCCGACTGCTCTTCGTCGGCTTCATCCGCCCGGAGAAGGGCCTCGAATACCTGATTAGGGCCTTGCCGCTGATCCAGAGCGAGCGTCCCGTCGAGCTCGCCATCGTCGGCTCATGGGGCCAGTTCTCGACCGAGAAGGATCGACTCGACGCCATCGCCCGCGAAGTTGACTGCGAGGAGGACATGAGCTGGGAGGGTTACGCCGCCTTCGGCGATGATCTCTTCGGCCAGATCGACCGCTCCGACATCCTCGTCTTGCCCAGCCTATCCGAGGGCACGCCCAGGGTGCTCGTCGAAGCGCGAGCCCGTGGCGTGCCGGTCGTCAGCACCAATGTCGGTGGAATACCCAGCAGCGTCACGGACGGCAACGACGGCCTGCTCGTTCCGCCACGCGATCCTCCCGCACTAGCCGCCGCGATCAGCCGATTGATTAACGATGGCGACGCCCGACGACGCATGATCCACGCCGGCCGGGAACGCGTACGCGACTGGACCGTCGAACGCTTCGTCGACCGACTCATAGATGCCCTGGCCGCCACGACCAAGACGAAACGACCCTGACGAGGTGACGCGTATGCGTCTCATAAAATACATCTGGTACAACGCCGTTATGACCGCGACCGCCTGGCTGCCCGACATCCGCCCCGTGCTGCAATTGCGCGGCTTCCTGGCCCGTCCGGCGTTCAAGAAGTGCGGCGCCAACTTCCAGATCGCCGGCGGCGTGAGGATCAATTTCCCAAACTGCCTTGAAATCGGACGCGACGTCTATTTCGGCCCCGGCTCATGGATCCACGCCCCAGGCGGAATCGTCGTCGAAGACGAGGTCCAACTGGGGCCATACGTCGTGCTCATCACCGGTGACCACACCCTCAAGAACGGTTCATATCGCTACGGCCCCGGCAATCGCGCCCCGATCCGCCTGTGTCGAGGCTCATGGGTTGCAGCCCACGCAACCGTGGCCAAGGGCGTGACCATCGGGCGAGGCGCATTGGTCGCCGCCAACGCCGTCGCGGTCAAGGACATCCCCGACTTCGCAATCGCCGGCGGAATCCCGGCCCGGGTTATCAAGCAGAATGTCGATCAAAGCATCGGACAGGACGCGACCTCGTGAGCGGTTCCAAAGAGTTCACATTAACCGCCGTCGGCGACATGATGTTCTACGGCCCCCAAGCCGAGCACATGGCCGCCGCCGACGATCTGCTGTGGGGGTTCCGCCCGCTCAAGGATGCTCTCCTCCAAGGCGACATGCTCTTCGGCAACTTTGAGACCCCGATATCGATTGCGCGGCAGCCCGCCCCGGGGGCCCCGGACAAGTACTTCAGCCCGCCCGGCATGGCCCGCGCGCTGCGTGCCTATGGGTTTGACGTCGTCAATCTCGCACACAACCACATCTACGACTTCGGCGCCGAGGGCGTCGAAGCCACAATCGCCGAGATCACGGACGCCGGCTTGCCCTACGTCGGCATCGGCCGTGACGCCGACCAGGCCGCGCGCCCGGTCATCGTGACCAGCCGCAACGGCGTGAAGGTCGGCTTCCTGGCCTACACTACTGCCCACAACGCCTTACGCGAGCAGAACGAATATGTCGCTTGTTTCCCCAAGCCGCAACGTGTCGCTCGGGATGTGGAGCGGCTCGCTTCAGAGGTTGACACTGTCGTCGTCTCCTGCCACACCGGCGCCCAGTACAATCCCTATCCGGCTCCGGAAACGCGAGAACTGGCCCGGGCGGCGATCGAAGCCGGCGCCGCTGCCTTCTTGGGCCACCACCCGCACGTCCCGCAGGGCAGCGAGCGCATCGGCCGCGGCTTGGCGGTGTACAGCCTCGGCGACTTCGTAGCGCCCGTGCATAACGAACAGACTCGGCGGACGTTCTTCGCTCGTCTACGAGTAGCCGGAAACGTGGTGTCCGACTACGAGACCGTGCCGTGTTACATCACCGACGATTGTCAGACCACCCTGGCCGAAGGCGAATTACGCAAGGAGATCATCGAGCATCTCACAGCCATCACCTCTGACATCGCTGTCGGACGCAGTGACGATCTGCATTTCGAGACCGCGCGTGGGCGTTTCTTCTCGCAATACGTCGGCAGTTGGCGACGCGAGCTGCGCCAAGGTGGCCTCAAGATGCTATGGCGCAAGATCCGCAACCTGCGCTGGTATCACGTACAGTTGATCGGCCGGATACTGGTAGGGCGGCTGCGGCGTCATGGCCGAGAGAATCGCTCTGCTGATTGACCGTCAAGGGCCGGCCTCTATCATGACGATCAGATAGACTGGGCCGAACACCGTGGCTGGGCAATCTCGGCCAATCGGAGGTCACGCTAGCAATGGGATTGCTGGAACGCATTGTTTGGGCCGTACCGCCGCTCGGCAACCTAGCGGCGACCTACTGCGGCTGGCAGCGCAGCCGCCAGCGTTACGGTCGTGTCTACCGGGCGACTGTTGCCGCGCTCCGCGAGCGTGACCAGTGGCCCGCCGCGCGTTTGCAGGAATACCAGCAACAGCGCTTGCAGCATCTTGTCCACATCGCCGCCGCGCACGTACCACACTACCGCGAGTTGTTCCGCCAACGCGACCTCTCCGCTGCGGATATCCGCACGGTCGCCGACCTCCCGCGACTCCCCGCGCTGGAGAAGTCGCTACTGCGTGATGATCCGCTGCGCTGTGTGGATGAGCGACGGCAATCGCGAAAGCTCGTGGCCATGCGCACGAGCGGCACCACGGGCATACCCGCGCGGCTCTACATGACCCCCGAGTCGATCCAGATGAACTATGCGTACTTCGAGGTTCGGTGTCGCCAAGTGGCCGGAATGCAATTCGGCCGCGAGCCCTACGTGATGCTAGGGGCGCGCTCCATCAGCAACGTGCAGCGCAGTCGCCCGCCATTCTGGGCCTACAACTACGCGTGGAAGCAACTGTATATGTCGGTGTACCATCTATCAGCGCAGAACATGCCCGCCTACCTGGCCGCCCTCCGCCGTCGGCCGTATCAGGCCATCATGGGCTTCCCATACAGCATGCAATTGCTCGCGCAGTACGCGCGCGATGCCCGCGGCCCGCAGATCCGCTTCGAGTCCGCCATATCCAGCGGCGAGATGCTCTTGCCAGAGTGGCGCGCAACAATCGAGCAGACCTTCGGATGCAGAGTGTACGATCAGTATGGTTGCTCCGAAAACTGCGTCTTCGTCAGCGAGTGCCCCGAGGGCCGGCTGCACATTAGCTCGGATTTCGGCGTGGTCGAAATCGTTGATGATGACGATCAGCCGTTGCCCGTCGGACAAGTGGGTCAGGTTTTGTGTACCGGCTTTCTTAACGAGGCACAACCTCTGATCCGTTACCGCGTCGGTGACTACGGTGCCTTGTCACCCGAGCCCTGCCCATGCGGCCGACCATTCCCAGTTCTGCAATCGTTGGAGGGTCGTAGCGGCACTGCCCTGGTCACTGTCGATGGGCGCCCACTCTCAACGGCGTGGGTGAACGAACTGCTCACGGGGGTTGACACCGTCACGGAGTGGCAGATCGTGCAGGACTCGATCGACCACCACCGTATCCGCGTTGTCGTCGCCGAGACGTTCAGTCAGCAGGACTCCGACCGTCTCGTGAGGAACCTAGCGGCTTATGTCGGCGCGGCGCGAATCGACGTTGAGCTGGTTGATTCGATCGAGCGATCAAGCTCCGGAAAAGCGGCACTGCTCGTGTGCCAGGTGCCGCCGGACGAGATCGCGGCCGTTACCGGAAGCGCGTGATTTCACATTAGTGCTACTGCACGAGCGAGTGTTCGCCGAGCTGCGGTTAGCCCCGAAGCGAATCAAACCTGTCCCCAGGTGCGCATTGGTTGTAGGATTGGGCAGTTGAACCCTCTGTTGGAATCGACATCGGGCCCGGGATGGCATCTCCAGCCTTCAGCCGGGCTTGTACAGCAGCGAGGAATTGCCGCCGGTGAGTCAGATTCGTCGCTATTTCGACAACGCCGCAACCAGTCATCCCAAGCCGCCGGCTGTTGCGCAGGCGGTGCGGCACTACTTTGAGCAGGTCCACGCCAGTGCCGGACGCGGTGCCTATCGTGAGGCTGTACAGTCCGAGCGCATCCTCCAGGACTGTCGGCAGGCCCTGCGCGAGCTGTTCGCCTGCCATCCCGACGACCACGTCATCTTCACACTCAACGGCACCGACGCCCTGAACCTCGCCATCAAGGGGCTCGTGCGCGCGCACGGCCACGTCGTCACCACCTGCATGGACCATAACTCCGTTCTGCGCCCCCTCTCTGCTCTCGAAGAGCGCCGCGACGTCTCCTGGACCGCCGTCGACGCCGACCCACTCACCACACTGCTTGAACCGGCGGCCATCGAGGCCGCGATCCGACCCAATACCCGGCTGGTCGCGCTCAATCACGCCAGCAACGTCACCGGCGCACTGCAACCGCTCCCGGAGATCGCCGAAATCTGCAAGAAGCGCGGCGTCACGCTCCTGGTCGACGCCGCCCAGTCCGCCGGCCATGTGCCGATCGACTTTCACG
>CAZUCH010000088.1:0-9119 GCA_964619045.1 uncultured Planctomycetales bacterium
GGAAAGAGGGAGTTCCACCCATCTTATCCACGGGTTGCGCTGCGCTCCACCCGTGGCTATGCGCCTACGCTCCTTCGGAGCGGAATGCTCCGCGCGTCGGCCTTCGTGTCGCCGGGGCCGGCCCAGCGCGCTACCCGCGTCCACGCCGCACGACCTTCGCCCACACCCACGTCAGCACGCCAACCACTGGGAGACCAGTACCGAGATCGAGGAACAAAGGGATCCACCAGTATGCTCGAAGCAGGTCGACGGGGCTAACGAGAAACCCAATTGCGCCGGCAACGCCACCGACAACAAGGACAAGTGTACCTCGCCA
Source organism: uncultured Planctomycetales bacterium (assembly GCA_964619045.1). Lineage (GTDB taxonomy): Bacteria > Planctomycetota > Phycisphaerae > UBA1845 > Fen-1342 > JANQFV01. The sequence continues at coordinate 317 of CAZUCH010000088.1, forward strand.
CTTCTTCATACACGCGAGAAGGGCCAGCGCTATGTTGGTAGTAGCGCAGACGATGAAGATGATGATGAGAACTGCCGAGAATATCCATCGTATGGCCTCAAGCACCGTGGCACCGCCTGGATATCGCGCTCAGTCAAGCTCGCCGTACAGCGTTTCCGCGAAATAGCTGCTGCGGACGAATGGGCCGCTGGCCACGCCCGCGAAGCCCGATTCCTCCGCTATCGCCGCTAGCTCGTCGAACTCCTCCGGCGGGTAGTAACGCTCGACCGGCACGTTGCGCTCGGTTCGCGTCGGTCGCAGGTACTGTCCAATCGTCAGCAGATCACAGCCGACCGCCCGTAGGTCGCGAAAGACGCCGACCAGTTCGTCCAGGCTTTCGCCCAGCCCGACCATGAGCCCACTCTTGGTGCGCATCCCCGGAGCGAGCCGCTTGGCCAGGCGCAGCGTCTGGAGTGAACGTTCGTAGTCCGCCTGTGGCCGTACGCGTGCGTGCAGCCGAGGCACCGTCTCGACATTGTGCCCGCAAACCTCCGGGGCGGCGTCGGCGATGACCTGGAGGCAGTCCTCGCGGGCATGGAAGTCCGGCACCAGCAGCTCGACCGCCACCGGCTGGATTTGCGCGCGCACCGCCGCGACGCAGCGTGCGAATTGTCCGGCTCCTTCATCGTCCAGATCGTCGCGCGTCACCGACGTTATCACTACATGGCGCAAGCCCAGTTGGGCCGCCGCTTGCGCCAGCCGATCGGGCTCGCTCTCGTCGGGCGGCAGCGGTTTCCCGGCCACCACCGAGCAGAAGCGGCAAGCCCGCGTGCAGTGCTCGCCGAGGATCATGAAGGTCGCCGTATGGCGTGACCAACATTCGGTCATATTGGGGCAGCCGGCCTCGGCACACACCGTATTGAGGCCCAGGCCGTCGAGAAGGCGACGGGTCTTGAGCACGGCATTACCAGTGGGCAGCGGCCGCTTGAGCCAGGGCGGCAACCGTCGCCGGCGTGGTTCAGGCTGCGTCACGGGATGGTGCGTTTCGAAGCTCATGGCACTGTGATTGTAGCACATGCCGCCCAACGGCGCGAGCCTATTGGCCGCTGGCCGGCTCGTCCGGCCGCGGGCGCCGCCGGCGGGGGCGGTGTTCCATGAAGAAGGATACGCGTTCGCTCTGCTCGTCGCCCAACTCGTTGACAACCAGCCTGCGGGCCGCCGACAGGGCAGTTCGGCGTGACAGGTGGGTCAGGACGATCCGCTCATTCTCCAGCCGGGGGACAATCGTGCGCAGGTCGCTAACGTGGATGTGGTATCCATCCCGTGCTCGCTCTCGGTGGTCCGGCTCGACAAATGTACACTCCAGCAGCAGCACCTTGGCCGTGCGAACGTACTCCAAGTCGAGGAAATCGTCAGGAGCCGTATCGCCGCAGTAGGCGACCAGCGGGATTTCGACCCGGCGTGTGATGGCCACGCCCTGCCTCTTGAGCTCAACGAGCTGCGGCCCGGTGAGGTCGCGGTACTCTGGAATCAGCTTCTTCCGCACCTCGATGGCCGCGAAACCCAACGCCGGCACGACACTGCCATCATGTCGGCGGCAGGGATGGTTGACCCTGAATGGCCGCACGATCAGGTCGCGTCGCAGAAGGATATCCTGCCCCGGCTCGGCGGCGTGGATGTTGGCGGGCGGCTCGTGCCCGTCGATGTCGGCCCAGACACGCAGCAGCCGTTGCAGAGGCTCGACCAGCGGGGGTGGCAGATACACATGCCCAGGCCGGTTATCGATGAACATCCGCTGCGAGAAGTAGTAGGCGATGCCGGCGGCGTGATCCATGTGGCCGTGCGTCAGGAATACGTGATCGACGCCCAGCGCGGGCCGTTGTCCGCGGCCAATGTCGAATACCAGATTCAGCTCGGGGGCGATGACATAGGACTCCTCACCCGCCAGCGTCGAACCCAGCAGGCGTAAGTCCCCATGAACAAGCTCGGCCGGTGGACTCGACATCGTGAGGCGAGTTATACAGGCAGCATCAACGAAAGTCTTGTTGCAGCCGGGATTTTGTTTGACACACCGGATGTTGTGGTTTACACTTCTCGTGGCAACTACCGGTGGTAGACGTTCTGTGGGATGCCGTGGAACGCGGTTGTTCCCATGGTCGAAGCACTGGGCGTGGCCCTTCGGCTACGGCCCGAGAAAGCGTTCAACTCGGAAACAGGGCTCCATGCGGTGTCCATTCTGCAAGCAAAACGACGACAAGGTCATCGACTCACGCGCGACCGACGGCGGGAAATGTGTTCGTCGCCGACGGTCCTGCCTGAAGTGTGGTCGTCGCTTCACGACCTACGAGAAGATCGACACCGACATCAAGTTGCAGGTGATCAAGCACGACGGCTCGCGCGTGCCGTACGACCGCGACAGCATTTATCAGGGCATTCGGCGCGCGGCCTACAAGCGCCCGATCCCGTCTCCGCGTGTGGAGCGGGTGGTAGAGGATGTGGAAGAGTATCTGGTTCGCAACTTCGAGAAGGAGGTCTCAAGCCAAACGATAGGCGAGCGGATAGCAGAGGAACTGCGGCGAGTGGACAAGGTGGCCTACGTTCGTTTTGCGAGCGTATACCGCCAATTCGAGGACGTCGGTGATTTCATCGACGAGGTCCAGGATGTCATCGAGCGTTCGGCCGGTGACATCCCGGGCCAGCAAAACCTCTTCGAGGGCGAATCAACCCCGTGAAATCTTCCCGGCAAATAGCGCTTACCAAACGTGACGGCACGGTCGAACGCTTCAGTATGGCCAAGCTGCGCAACTGCCTGGCGACAGTCATGTCGGGGCAGGCCTACGACCCGGGGTTGGCGGGGCCGCTGGCGCGGGCGATCGCCATGCACCTCGAAGACTGGCACGACTCCAGCCCCCCTACGAGCGGGTATGTGTACCGTTGTCTGCGGTCGGTTCTGCGGCAAACCGGCCTGGGGCCGGTGGCTGACGACTTGGGCGCTCATCGGCTCGCCCGTCAGCAACGGCGGAGTCGGATTCGCGTGTTCGATGAGGTTCCGGCGCGCGGGCCGGGCAGGCGTTGGCGTAAGTCGGTGATCGTCAAGACCCTCCAGGGTCGCTACGGACTGCGCCATTCTGTGTCGCGTTTCCTGGCCGGACAGGTTGAGACGCAGGTGTTCGGCCTGGATTATCGCATGGTTACGAAACCGTTTTTGTCGGAATTGGTGCGGAGTGAGACGTTGGCCTGGGGACTGGCGCCCGAGCACGCGGCGAAGTGCGAGCCGCCGGTCGGATCCGGCCGGCAGGAAAAGGAGAACTAACAGCAAGCATCGTCGCCGGACGCTCGATATGCGTCGCGCCACGGCCGGAACAGTTGTTCGGCGTCTTGATGCAGCCATGATGGCCGGAACTCGTAGTGTGCCACTGGAAGGCGTGTCTCGCCTCCAAAGTCACCGGACGACGTGGATGATCGAGGCCGCTGCGGGTTCCTAATAAACCTCCGTTCCCCTGATGAGGGCGAGTCGAGTCACGCCCACGCCCACGCTCGACTCGCCTCTCTCTTTCTTGCCGGGGACTGCACTTCCGCCCACCGTATTCGTAGTTGTCCTCCACTTCCTGTATAATAATCGCCGCGCGCGGGGCGTTCGTCGGCGACCGGTCGCCGGCGTGGCGTGCCCGTACGTGCTTGCGGAGTTGATTGTGATGAACCTGCCGACCGTTGAGCAGTCCGAGCAATATAGCGGCCTGTACGTCTTTGATTTCGGCGACTGGGTGGCCCTCGGGTATACCGCCGAGGAGATCGCCGTCCTGCTCGAGAGTGAGCAATATCGCTCGGGCCACGTGTACAAGATCGTCCGCGCTACGCCCGCCGGACAGATGGAGCTGCGTGGCGTGGCCCCCGAGCGGTTCCAGTTCGAGAGCGGCATGTTCTTCAACCGCGACAGCCTGGAGGCGGCCCGGGCGGACTTCGATCAGCTCAAGCGGGCGGCCCAGAGACGTGGCACGCCTGGACGGACCTTCCTGCACCTGGCTGACCGCGGCCGGCACGAGGGTGTGCCCCGCTACCTGACGGCCCTGATATATCCGGCCGAGTATGAGGACGAAATGGCCCGCTGGCTGAGCGCCGCCGATTATGCCGGCGGCGACACCGTCGAAGGCGGAATCAGCCACGTGACCAACTACTACGACCAGCAGAATCTGATTCTGGACCGACAACAATTATGGAGTCGCCCCGCGATACCATCCCGCTGCCCCGACGAGGTGTTGGGCAGCGTACGGCAGGCCGTGCAGCGCCAGGTTGGCTAGCTCGCCTGCGAGCCACACTCGTCAGCCGACTGTGGCTGCTGAGCACCCGGCTGGCGGCGCGCCGCCGCGTGAGTCCGCGCCCGGAGGATGTGCGGCGCCACGTTTACCGCGGCCAGACGCGCGGCATGGGACTGCGCATGAACGAACGCCTGCGTGACCGCTTGCGGCCGACGTGGCTGAAAGTGAGAGACGCCGGCCGTGACCCCCGTCAAGACTGACTGCGCCGGGCGGCGGTGACGGCAAGAGGACCAGGAGTGTGTGGCGGTTGGAAACCGCACTGTTGATTACCGTTGCCTACCTGCTGGGGGCCGTACCGTTCGGGTTGCTGATCGGCTGGGCGCGCGGCGTGGACATTCGTGCGCTGGGCAGCCATAACATAGGTGCCACCAACGCCGGCCGTGTTCTGGGGCGTGGCTGGGGGTTCACCTGCCTGGGCCTGGACATCCTCAAGGGTCTGAGCCCGACACTGTGTGCATCGCTGCTATGGGCCGACAATCACAGCGGTGCCAGCCAGCATCTGCTCGTGTTGGCGGTCGCGGTAGCCGCCGTCCTGGGTCATGTCTTCCCGATCTATCTCAAGTTTCGCGGCGGCAAGGGGGTCGCCACGACGATCGGCGTCGCACTCGGCATCTGGCCGTACTTCACGGTTTCCATGTTGGTAACGGTGCTGGCCTACGGCTTGGTGCGCTTCAGCACCGGGATGGTGTCGGCTGGTTCGTTGACACTGGCGGTCATGTTCCCCGTGGCATTCTTGGCATGCACGCGGATTGCGGGGCTGCCAATGGCCGAGTATTGGCCGTTGCAGACCGTGGCCGTACTGCTGGGCCTACTGATAATCGTGCGTCATCGCGACAACATCCGCCGACTGCTCAGCGGCCGAGAGATGAAGACCCGGCGCGTGCCGGAGGAATAGCGACGGCCGGGATCCGGGGTCTCGGATTACTCCGCCACGACCTCTTGGATGGCTGAGAGTTCACCCGCGGTCAGCACCTTGGCGATGTTCAGCAGTATCTTGACCTTGTCGTCTACCTTCCCCATCCCGAGTATGAAGGCCACGTCGACGGACGTCCCCATGCTGGGCACGGGCTCTATGTCGGCGGCTGGTATATCAAACACCTCTCGGACTGCGTCGACGATGATCCCCATGTGGATCCCGACATCGACAACAATGATGCAAGCCAGTTCATCGCGCTTGCCCTGCCCGAGCTCGAACTTCGTGCGAAGGTCGACCACCGGAATCACCCTGCCGCGCAGATTGATCACGCCTTCGACGTAATCGGGGGTCCGCGGGACTCTGGTGACGTCGACAAGCTGCATGATCTCGCGGACCTTCATGATCTCCAGGCCATACTCCTCGCCGTCCAGCATGAACGTGAGGTACTGGCCTCCGAGGTCGCAAGTGGTCGTGTCGGCTTTGTCCTGTGATGCTGTTTCGACTGCCATATCCATGGTATTGATCTCCTAGGTAGCTAACGCTGTCTCTAATTGCGCCGACTCGCTTGCCTCGGTCGACGCAGCCGGGCCGCAGGCGCCAGTGGGCGAACTCCAGCCGCTGTGGGTCTCGGCGATTCCGGACATCTCGAGAATGAGGCCCGCGCGGCCATCGCCCAGGATGGCGGCTCCCGAGATGCCGCGCAGATTCTCGAATCGCTCGCCGAGAGTCTTGATGACCACTTGCTGCTGTCCGATGAGCTCCTCGACGACCAGCCCGATCAGGCGCCCTTCGCAGTGTGCGACCACCACCATTGCCGAGCATGGATCGACATAGTCCGAGAAACCGAACATCTCGCCCAGTTGGATTAGCGGAATCAACTGGCCACGCACGTTGAGCACCGCACCCTGCTTCTGGACGGTGCTGATCTGGGCGGTCGTTGGCCGCAACGCACGCTCGATCGTGATGGTCTGGATGATGAACCGCTCATTGCCCACCCGGACGACCATGCCGTCAATGATGGCCAGCGTCAGTGGCAGACAGATCGAGAACGTGCTGCCGCGGCCCTTCGTGGAGGTGATTTCCGTGCGGCCCCGGAGTTGCTCGATGTTCCGCCGGACGACGTCCATGCCCACCCCGCGGCCCGAGATGTCGGTGACCTCGGCCGCCGTCGAGAATCCGGCCGCGAAGATCAGTCCGTAGACTTGCTCGTCCGTCATTTCGTCGTCGGGCTGGACGATGCCGCGCTCGACGGCCTTGGCGAAGAGTTGCTCGCGGTCGAGCCCTTTCCCGTCGTCCCGCACCTGGATGATGATGTTGCCGCCCTGGTGGCACGCATTCAGGTGGATGTGGCCGGTTTCCTCCTTGCCGGCGGCCACACGGTCCTCCGGCAGCTCGACCCCGTGGTCAACCGCGTTGCGCACCATGTGAACCAGCGGGTCGCCGATCTGCTGGGTGACGTTCTTGTCCAGTTCGGTGTCTTCGCCGGAGATGGTCAGCTCCACCTTCTTGCCGGCCTTGCGCGACACATCGCGGATGACCCGAGCCATGCGCTGGAACGTGGGGCCGATCGGGATCATCCGCATGGCCATCGCCGTTTCCTGCACATCCCGAACGATCTTCGCCACTTGCGCGACATCCTTGTTGAGCTTCGGATCGCTGGCGACCACCGGATTGGCCTCAACCAGCGTCTCGGCGATCACCAGCTCTCCAACCATGTCAACCAGGGCGTCGAGCTTGGATGTATCGATGCGAACCGATTGATCGCCCACACTGGTCCGCTCGGCGGCGGGCACGGCTTGTTTCTGCTGCCGAATGGCCTTGCTGACCTGCTTGGGTGATGCCAACCCCCCCTCGATCAGCACCTGGCCGATCTTCTTGTCCTCGGCCCGCCCCTGCTTAGCAGCCCACTCGACAGCTGACTCCGCGACCGCGCCCTGCGCGACCAAAATGTCGCCGACGCGCTCGCCTCCAGAGGCGAAAGCCAAATCCGATGCAGACTCCTCCACGGCCAGTCGCCCGCATATGATCGCGCGCAACTTGTTGATCATCGGTGCCACCGGCGGCTGCGCAACCTGCTCCCCGGTCGGCGACGCCGCATAATCGGCGATCTCCGCAATCTGGATCTTCAGCAGGTCGACGACCTCGAAGATGATGTCGATGACCGCCGGCGTAATCTTACGCTCACCCTTGCGCCCCTGATCCAGCAGCGTCTCCACCTCGTGCGTCAGGCTGTTTACGTCACGCAGATTCAGGAAACCGGCCATGCCCTTGATAGTGTGGAACGGGCGGAACAGGTCGTCGATCCGGTCCGCATTGCCCGGCGACTGTTCCACGCCCAGCACGGCCGTCTCGATCCCCTCGATGTGCTCGCTGCCTTCTTCCGCGAACCCCTTGATGAACTCGAGCTCCTGCTCGGCGATGATCAGCGGCTCCGCTTCGTAGGGCGGTTCGCCCGAATCGGCTGATGCCGGCTCCGTCGTCTCTCCTACAACCTCGGCTTCGACATCCTTCGGCGGCTGACCGGCCGATTCAGTAGCCTCGGCTGTGTCGGTCGGAGCCGGGGAGGCGTCTGAGCCCGGCTCCGCCAAGCCCGAGACGGCGGAGACAATTCCCGCAAGGGTCGCGTCGGGATCGTCGGCCTCTCCCAGGATAAGCGCCCCCAGATCCCCGGCGATCGCACCGGCCGCTTCCACCAAGGCCGCGTTGGGCTGGTCGTCGCCGGAATCGGACCGCGCGGCTTCGGCCAGGGTTTCGCACAGTCCATGCATCTGAGCCAGCGTGCCAAGGTCGCTCGTCTTGGCGCGCTGGGCACAGTCCGTCAGCCGCTCGATCGTCGTTCGTACGTCCAGCACGTCATCGCTCATAGTCTCAACTCGCAACAGGTGTTCTCAGTACCATGTAGGTCTGATCGGCAGATTCCTGGCCCGCTAACAGCCGCCCGGAGCCAAGCTGGCTGACCCTGCTCTCGATCCCAGCTTGCAGATTCTCGCCGGTCCGATAAGCAGCGCGGTCCTTCCGCCGAGGCTCCTGTCTAGAAATCCGCCAAGTCACCGTCGCTCGATCCCGGCGCGCCCTTGCCCGTCGGCTCCGAGAACGCGAAGTCCTCGCCCGCGTTCTCGATCGAGTTCGACTTGGCGCTACCGTGGCCTTTCGCCATACGCACCTTGGAAGTGGACGTGCCGCCCGCGAACGCTCCCGGCCCGCCATCGACCGCCGTCGACTGGCCGCCGACCATGCACATTAGTTCGCCCACCATCCCCTTCACCGTCTGCGACTGGGCCGACAACTCTTCGGCGGCGGATGCCGATTCCTCCGCGCCGGCGGCATTCTGCTGAGTGACCTTGTCCATTTGGCTCACGGCCGTGTTGACCTGCTCAACGCCCTGGGCCTGTTCCTCGGAAGCGCGGGTGATGCCGTCGAGCAGCTCGGCCACCTTGGTCACGTCGCTCACGATGGCTTGCAAGGCCTTGCCGGCGCTGTCGGCCACCGTCGTGCCTTCCTTGGCGCGCGTGACCGAGCCCTCGATCAGATTGGTGGTGTCGCGGGCGGCTTGGGCGCTGCGCTGAGCGAGATTGCGAACCTCCTCGGCGAC
>CAZUCH010000089.1:0-9088 GCA_964619045.1 uncultured Planctomycetales bacterium
CGGGGATGAACGCTGCGTGCCGCCGGATCACGCGGATAGCAACTATCGCATGGCGAGAGATTCACTCCTTTGCCATGTCAATGTGGAGACCGCCCACATTCATCGCATTCCTGGAGAACTGGGCGCGGTGTCAGCGGCCGACGAGTACGAGCAAACGCTCCGTGCATGCTTGGCTTCTTCAGGCAATAGGTTCGATTTCGTGTTCCTGGGCCTGGGAGACGACGGGCATACTGCCTCATTGTTTCCCGGAACATCAGCCTTGCACGTTCGCAATCGATGGTGCGCGGCGAATTCCGTTCCTGCCCAGCCGTCGGACCGTGTCACCCTGACCTACACGGCTCTCAACTCCGCCCGCCGCGTAGTCTTCCTCGTTACCGGTGTCGGCAAGTCCCAAGCGTTGCGATCGGTAATCACTGAGCCGATCGATCTGGAGCGACGCCCAGCGCAGGGCGTCTGTCCTGCTCACGGCGAATTGGTTTGGCTGGTGGACCTGGAGGCCGCATCGGCGCTGCCGGCAGCTACTCGAGCTCGATACGTTTAGTCCATAGCGGCAGCATCCCGCCTGGTTCTGATGCCTGTGGTTCCTGAGAACCTCATCCGGGCGCAGACGGGCGCGTCGAGTGGCAAGTTGGTGGAAGCTTGCGCTGCCGACAACGGCGCGAGCGCGATGAGCGTGAGGCGATTGGGCTCACGCCGATTTCGTCCTGGTCATCAAGCCGAGCGCTGTTGATCACCATACTCGTTATGGCGCGCTGAGCAGCATGCAGCTCCGTCCGGCATGGCGGTGTCGGTCCTCGTCCTACTCATGTCGCAGCGCCTCGATCGGGTCGAGATTGGCAGCGTGCCCCGCCGGGTACAACCCGAAGACGATGCCCACGCTCATACTGATGCCCAACGCGAGCACCAGGCTGTACGTCGTGACCACGGTCGGCATCCCGGCCAGGCGTGTAATGACCCAGGGAATGGACACCCCGATCATCACGCCGATCAGACCGCCAACTGTCGAGAGCACGACGGTTTCGATCAGAAACTGGCCGATGATTTGGCGGCGCTTGGCGCCGATCGCGCGGCGGATACCGATCTCACGCGTCCGCTCCGTGACTGAGGCGAGCATGATGTTCATGATGCCGATGCCACCGACGAGTAAGCTAATCCCGGCGATCGAGCCCAGCACCACGTTAAACGTGCGCTTGGTTGCTTCCGCCTGACGGAGTAGCGCCAGCGGCACACTGATGCGGTAATCGCCCTTGGAATGATAGCCCTTCAGCATACGCTCCAACCCGGCCGCTACGATCTCCACACTCTCGGGGCCGTCGACCTGGACGATCAGCTGATGCAGTTCGACCGACTCGCGCGAGAGCGAACCGGCGCTGATCTCAGTGACATAGTCGCCGTAGCGTTCGCGCGCTACTTCGATCGGGATGTATGCGTCGATGTTCTGATCCGGCGTCTGCATTGCCCCGCCCTGCCCTGATTCGCTCTGGACGATGCCGACGACGTCGTAGTACGCACCCCCAATACGCAGGCTCTCTCCGATTGTCTGTTTGGTTGCGAGCAATCGACGGGCGCCGTGCTCGGTTAGCACTACCACACCGGCTCGGCGCTCTCCGTCGCGCACGGTGAGCGTGCGCCCGACGATCAGCCGGCGCTGGACCAGGTTGAACCAGCTCGCCGTGGTGCCCATGACGCGCAGGTCGAGTTTACGCTCGCCGAGACGTCCCTCCTGCCGCACGGTTTTGACCGGCACCGTCCGTTCGATGGCGTCGAATGCCTCGCGCGCCCGGCGCTCGTCTTCGTACAGCAGGCCGTACACGAGCATACTGAACGGCGAGCGTGCGCCGCCGGATTCCTCCTCGGCCGGCTTGACCGACGTGATGATGATGTTCGTACTACCCAGTTTTCGGATCTGTTCCAGGGCCTCCTTGCTGGCGCCCTCACCCACAGCCAGCATCGCCACGACACTACCCACACCGAACACCATACCCAGCATCGTCAGCAGCGAGCGCAGTTTGTGGAGCAACAACGTCTTGATGCCCAGGCGGATGTTCCTCAGGATTCTGGCCTGCCTCATGCCGTCGCCTCTTCGATGCTGTCAATCAGGCCGTCCCGCATGAGCAGACGGTGACGCGCGTATTCGGCCAGTTCCGGCTCGTGCGTGACCATGATGACGGTCTTACCTTGCGCGTTTAGCTCGCTGATCAAGCCCATGATCTGCTGACTGGTCGCGGAGTCGAGATTCCCCGTGGGTTCGTCGGCCAGCAGGACTGACGGGTCGGCGGCCAGCGCGCGCGCGATCGCGACACGCTGCTGTTCGCCGCCGGAAAGCTCCGCGGGCCGATGTCCGAGCCGACCCGTAAGCCCCACGCGCTCTGCCATCGCCTCGGCGCGCACGGCACTCTCTTCGATCTCCCAGTCGAGGTAGTACAGCGGCAACTCGATGTTCTCGCGCACGGTGAGTTGAGGGATCAGATTGAAACTCTGGAACACGAATCCCAGGTGACGCAGGCGGAGTTCGCTGAGTGCGTTGTCATCCAGGTCGGCGACATCCTGGCCCTCGAGCAGGTAGCGGCCCGAGCTGGGCCGGTCGAGGCATCCGAGTAGGTTCAGCATCGTACTTTTGCCGGAACCGCTGGGCCCCATGATCGCCCAGAACTCGCCGGCCTCGAACGAGATGCTGACGCCCGCCAGGGCGCGCACCTCCGTCGTCCCCATCTGATAGACTTTCGTGACGTCCTCAAAACGTGCGACAGCGGTCGCTGTCATCGTGGGCGTCTGGCCGGCCTGTTCGCGCGACGCCCGCGTCACTCGCTTCCCCCCCGACGCTCGCCGTCACCACCGGACTGTCGCTCCCGGCGCCGGCGTTCGAACTCCGCACGCTCCTCCGGGGACATATTCTGGAATCGCTTGCGCATCTCCTCGCGCTGCTCCGGTGTCATATCGCCGAACCTCGAACCATCGCGGTCAGCGCCACGCTCGGGACGGCGTTCAGCCGTCTGCGCGGCACGGTCGGAACCAGGCGGCGCCGGCTGCGTAGCCGTGGCCGGAAGCTCTCCCGGGCTGTCGGGGTGCGCCACGAGTTGGGATTCCTCCGCCTCTGCTCTTGCATCAAGCGGGGGGGTCAGCAACACCTCCTGCCCCGGTTCGAGCCCGGCGAGCACGTGGACCATCGAGTTATTGTCCAACCCGATCTCAATCGGTCGGGGTTCAAACCCGCCTCCCGCGCGGACGTACGCCGTTGGTTGACCGCCGATCCGCAGAACGGCCTGCACGGGCACGTACAGCGCGTCAGCGTGTTGCTCGACGACGATCTCAGCCTGGCAGTTCATGCCGGTGCGCAGCTCCGGGTGACTGTCAACCAGGTGGATCTCGGTGGGGTAGACCTTCAAGTCAGGATTGAGCCAGGCGCTCTGTGCGTCGGGCAGCGGCGCAATCTTGGCCACGCGCCCCGCAAACGTCTGGTCCGGCAGTGCATTGACCGACACGCGTACCGGCTGGCCGATGTGTACTTTCTCCAGGCTGGATTCGTGTATTTGAACCTCAGCCATCATCGATTCGGCCGATGGTAAGTAGATCAACTCCTGGCGCTCGCGGACCGCCTGACCTTCCTGGAGCGGCTCCGTGCGATGGCGTCCGCCGCCCTGGACCGACGTCGCGTAAACGACGAGTCCGTCGCGCGGCGCGTAGATCTTGGTCTGGGCGAGCTGACGTTCGGTCTTCTCGAACTTCGAACGCTGCTGGCGCAGATCCGTCTCCTTGGCCTTCAAGTCCGCTTGGGCCTGGACGATGTCCGCGTTGGCTTGCAGCTTGACGCGCTCCAACGCCATCTGCATCTGCGCGACGTCGCTTTCCAGCTCGTCCAACTTCCGCCTCGAAGTGTACTCCTGGAGCAGCTTCAGCGAGGCGACCGCCAGCTCGCAGTTGAGCTCGGCGCGCGTGTGCGCCAGCCGGTCGGCCTCTAACTCGGTCTGCGAGATGTACTTCTCTTCGCGGAGGCGTTCGGACCAGTTGACCTTCTCCGCCGCGCGCTTCAACTCCTCCGTGGCCAGCGTGATATTAGTGTCGGCCTCCCTGACCTCCTGAGGGAGCAGGCCTTCTGTGTATTGCTTGACGTCCTCCTCGGCGAATCGGAAGTCGAGCTCAGCCTTGGAGATGTTGCTGTCCGCTTGGTTCTTGGCCACGGCGAGGCCCTCTCGGGCGCGGATGAAGGCCGCATCGGCGTTATCCACGGAGATCTGCTGCTGGATCAGGTCGTCTTGCAGCCGGCTCGCGTCCAACTCGACCAGCAGATCTCCCTTTTTGATGCGCGTTCCTTCCGGGACGAGGTAGATGAGCGTGGTTTGTCCTTCCACCTCGCTCTTGAGGCTGACTTGCTCCAACGACTTGATCGTTCCGGATTCGACGACGCTGATCGTCAGCGGCCCCTGCCGCACGCGGAATGTCGGCCCCGCCCCGGGCGCGGTCCCCAAATCGACCGTACGCGTCAGCGTAAACGCCAAGGCGGCCAGCACGACGGTCGCGGTCACCACGATGGCCGCGACTGGGAGCTTTCTCCGTCCGACTTGCCGGTCCAGGTTCTTCGTACTCATTTCAATCCATCCCATTCTCTGAAGCGTACTCCCGCCACAGCCCGCGTTCGTTCACCGCGAGCACGCCCAGATCACGTTGCAGGGCGAGCTCGTTGACGCGATAGCTGACGAGCGCCGCTGTCAACGCATTCTGGGCATTCACCAATGCGTCCTGTGCCTCCAGCACGTTGCGGATCTCCGTCCGGCCCGCCTTCAGTAAGAGGCTTGTCATCGCCACCCGGCGTTCGGCCAACTTCACAGCTTCGGCCTGAATCAGGATACTCTCGCGCGCCTCGAGCAGCCGGCTCAGACCATTGCGGACATCGAGCTTGATCTGATCCTCCAGCGCTTGCACGTCACGCACCGCCTGCTCGAAACGAATCAGGCTCGTGCGATAGACGGCGCGCTCAGCGGTGCGCTCGAACGGCAGGTCGAGCGTCAGCAGGACCGAGTACACGCCTTCATCCGGACGCAGGATCGAGTCATCCGCTCCGGCGGAACCCAGCGTGCGTCGTGCGCCGGCCGAGCCGCTGCCGAACAGCGAGATATCGGCCCGCAACTGGTCCGCGGCCACCGCCACCGTTCGTTGAGTATCATACACGCGCCCGATGGCCACCCGCAGGTCCAGCCGCTGGGTCAACGCGGTGACGACCGCCTCGGTCTCATCCAGTTCGCACCGACCTGGCCGTCCGCGCCCTGGCGCAACCAGCTCAACCGGAGCGTCGGCGGCCGGCACCTCTTCCTCGATGGCCTCGGCACTATCGCTGGCAACCAGGTCGTCCAATGTCTTCCCAAGCGCGTCGAGTTCGCTACGATCGAGCTCAAGCCATGCGTCCGTCGGCAATCCCAGTGTTAGCTTGAAGCCGTCGAGCTGACGCTGATACGAAGCCTGCGCGGACACCCACTGATTCCGGGCGCGCAACTCATCCTGCCGCGACTGATCAACCTGAACCTCCGAGAGATCCCCGGCATCGGCTAAACGCCGCGCGCGGCGCGTGGAGGCGATTAACCGACGGTAATTGTCTTCGGCGTTCTGAACCGAATCGAGTTGCCGCAGGACGCTTAGATACTCGCTGGCGGTTTCGACGGCGAATTGCCGCTTGAACCGCTCGAATTCATACAGCGCGTAAACGACGTTGCGATCCGCCTGGGTGAGCGGCTCGGTGACCACGAATTTGCCCGCGCCGCGCACAAGCGGAACCGTGACCGTGATGTCAGCGAAAACGCCCCGCGAAAACAGGCGATCCTGCGTCAAGAGGGACACTAAATCGAGGCCAATCTGCCCCGTAAACGTCATGCCACTCTTGAAGCGCTCCGACAGCCCCAGGATACCGCCGTACCCCAGTTCCCCCACCGTCTGCCGGTCGGTCTGCCCCTCGTCGCCAATGGCGACCTCGCGTTCCAGATCCGCCTGGTATAGCCCCTCGAGAACGCCCGTCCAGGTGTGGCGAAACTGATCGCGTTCCAGGTCCAGTTGCAGGGCTGTCTCGAAGACCTGCTCCTTCTCGCTTTGGTACTCGCGGCTCTCGTGTGCGGCGATTTGAAGAGCATCGGTCAACGTGAGGTGGAGAGTCCGCTCCGTCGCGAAAGAGCTGACCAGTTCGTCTTTCGTGTCGGGCCGCTCCAGGTAGCTGTCATCCGGCCATTGCTCGATAGGCGTAACGTCCCGCGCGCTCGCGGGCGCGCCGGGCGCGTATGGCAAATGCTGATCGAGCAGCAGTCGCCGCCGGAGCGTGTCCGCCGGCGACTCGATCGTGAAGGGCTCAGTGCGCCCAAACGCATCGGCCTGTTTGCGCTCAATGATGTTGTAAGCGGTTCGATCGGCACCACGGCGGTATTCGCCGGCCCGGCACCCGACCAGCACCACGGCGAGAGCTGCGCTGGCGCTCAGTGTAAGTGTCACGCCGCGCAATACGTGCGTACGTCTCGCGGAGCAATGGGCGCCGCTGGCTGGACGCCTGCCTGATTCCGTCACGCTACCGCTCCACACATTCGTCGGCATCGACATCAGTTCCCGGCCAGGTAGGTCGAAAGCGTTTCGACGAACGAAGTCGCCGCCGACTCAAGCGCCGCCAGAGCGGTGTCGGCGATCACGTCATCGGTGTCGATCGGACAGCCGCCCATCAGCAGAAGTAGCGCCCCGCAGAGGACGACTTGGTAATGATGCCGCACTAAACGTCTGAGTGATTGGCTCACGTTTGCACTCCTTGAATCGGCCGCGGGGGATCGCCGGCCCGCACACACGCAGTCACGTTGCCGAACATACACGGCGTAGGTCTGGTCATTGTACGAAGAGAAAGGCTGAGCGTAAGGGGGCACGCAGGTCCAGGGGGGCGAAGGACAGGCAGGATGTGGCCACCACCCAGGCGAGGATCATCCCGGATTACTCAGTGCGCCGTGCGAAGGCGTGGATCTTCAGCGGGTGCGACTCCCACCCGGCAACTGGTCGCTCCAGCGCCCCCCGACAACCTGTCCATGGATGAGCTGCTCGCAAACGTCATGACCGCCGACCTGGAACGGTTCGGACTGATCCCTGAGCTCATCGGCCGCTTCTCAAGCATCAGTACGCTGCGTTCGTTACAGCGTCAGGAACTGGTCGAGATCATGACCGGTACGAAGGGCTCCGTGCTGCGTAAGCAGCAGACCCTGTTCAGCCCGCATGGCATCGACCTGGAATTCGAGCCAGCCGCTCTGGAGGCCCTGGCCGAAGAGGCGTGGGACCTTCGGACCGGCGTTCGCGGCCTCCGCCGCGCCGTGTTGCGTGCCCTGGATCCGGTTGACTATCGTCTGCCCGAACTCGCCCGGGACGGCGTTGCCCGAATCGTCATCACCGAGGATACGGTCCGCAATGGAGCGGAACCGCGGATGCAAATGTCGGAGACCCCAACGGAGACGAACCGCGCGGAAGACTTGCGGCAATCGGCGCTCGCGCCCGCCGCGATCCGCATGTTGCGCATCATGCGCATGACGCGCGGCAAATCGCCTACATTTTCGCTGCAGTCCTATGGCCATTCTACCCAGTCCCCACATTGCGCGCAAGTCATCCGGTCGGCATCCACCGCGGTCTCTCTACTCGGGTCCCGTCAACCGACCTCATGACGCCGCACGCCTGATCCGGCGAAGCGCGTAAGTCCTTTGCTATCAATGAGAACGGAATAAACCGAAGGGACAGGCCTATGAAGCGACCTACCCTGACTGCAACAGTGACGGCGGCATCGACTTCGACGATATCGATGCGTTTGTGGCGATCCTGTCAGGCGGCCAGTCGTAAGGCGCCCATAGGTAAGAGGCCGGTGCCGCGCCCCAGCCACGCGCCGCGCCGCCCAAGGCGCGGGCCACGACTGGTGGGCGCGTGCTGGTCTAACCAAGGAGGGCGCGGAGCGCAGGCTCGAGGTTCGCTTGCTCGAAGCCGAAACCAGCGGCGAGCAGTTTCTCGGGGTGGACTCGGCAGCCTTCGAGCAATAGGCAACGGCCCATCTCACCAAAGATCGCGCGGATCGCGAACGCTGGCGAGCGTATGATCGTCGGTCGCTTGAGCACCTTCCCAAGTGTGCGGGTAAGGTCGCGGTTGGTGGCGGCATTGGGCGCCACGGCGTTGACAGGACCGGTAAGGCTGGGCTGATCAAGCACGAAGAGAATTACGCGAATCAGGTCGTTCAGCGTTATCCAACTCAGATATTGGCCCCCGTCGCCTAGCACGCCGCCCACGCCGAGTTTGAAGGGTGTAACCATCTTGGAGAGCGAGCCGCCCGCGGAGCTCAACACGATTCCGATCCGCAGATTTACCACGCGAATACCGGCGCTCCGGGCTGGTTCCGTGGCCTGCTCCCATTGCTGGCACACGTCCGGCAGAAAGCCGACGCCGGGAGGGGACGATTCGGTCAGGAGTTCGTCGCCGCGATCGCCGTAGTAACCTACCGCCGAGGCGCATATGAAGGTCGCCGGCGGACTGGAGAGCTGCGCCAGTGTTGTGCTGAGCAATCGCGTGCTATCAACGCGGCTGTCGCGGATTAACGCCTTTTGTCGCTCAGACCAGCGCCGCTCAGCGATGCCGACGCCGCCGAGGTGGACTAAGGCGTCAAGGTTTTCGAGCAAATCGGGATCGACTTGCCCGCCCTGTGGGTCCCACTCGATCTCCCGACGGTCCGGGGCGGTGGCTCGGCGCACCAACCGCCTTACTTGATCGCCTCGCTGGGTTAGCGTTTCAACGAGTGCGGTTCCCACCAGCCCAGATGAGCCTGCAATTGCTATAGTCATCACCTGCTCCGCAGCAAGAACACACTCGTCCTGTCGCGTTCCCAAACCGCGCGCGGCGACCGGCGCGTTGTTCGCGTGCTCGGAACGATACGCCGGTCATCTTACCGGAGGCTTCATCGATTCGGAGCCTATTACCCGGCATTTCCCATTTACCGAACCTGACGCGGTCATTTCACCGTTACGAAGCCGCTCGGTCCAAGCAAGAACGATCTCTCTCGCCATGAGTCCACCTGTTAGACCGCTCCGCCCTGCCGATCATGCCCATG
>CAZUCH010000090.1:0-9077 GCA_964619045.1 uncultured Planctomycetales bacterium
CGGGGGGCGCGATCGGCGTCGAGGGGACCGATACTGCCACGCCGATCGTTAATGTCGATTGGTATGACGCCGGCGGACTGGGGCTACGCGTCACCATCGCCGGCCTGGACATTGATCGGACCACCATCGCCGAGGCCGAGTTCGTCACCGTCCGGCTACCGGAATCGCCCGTGGCCGGTAAGCTCGGAACGCCGCAATTGCCCGTCGTCCGACGACTGATCGCCGTACCACCCGGCGCGGAAGTCCAAATCCTCGCCGACGTGGGACACGCCACCATCATCGACCTGCCGACTTTGGGGTATGCCCGCCAGTTGGCGCCCGTCCAAGGGCCACAGAGTGTTGACCGCGCCGCGCTGGCCGAACTCGCGGCCGAAGGCCAGGCCCCCGCTTCGATGCTGCACCTGCTCGACAAGCCGCTGCACTATGACAAACAAGCCTACGCCTCGGCCGAGTTTCTGCCCGCCGAGCCGGTCACGCTGACGCCGATCGGTTTTTCGCGTGACTTGCAGCTCCAGTTGCTCGAAATCCACCCCGTCACCTACAACGCCGCCGGCGGCGAGTTGGCGGTTTGGCCGACCATCGACGTCGAGTTGCGTTTTGTCGGCGATTTCAAGTCGCCGACCAATCCGCGACTGGGCCCGGGTCTGGCCGGCGTGGTCCTCAATCCGCCGGCCGCCGTCAGTCGCGGCGGCTTGGGCAATTACCTGATCATCTCCGCACCGGATTTCGTGGGCAGCGCCCCGCTGACGCAGTTCGTGAGCGCCAAGACGGCGCAGGGCTTCGACGTCGCGCTCTATGAACCGCCGGCCGGCACGCACCGCTCGGATATCAAGACCTACATCCAGGGGTTGTGGGGGACGGCAGATGCGCCGGACTACGCACTGATCGTTGGCGATGGGATCTACACGGATTCGACGGTGACAGCGTTCACGATTCCGCTGTGGCCGGGGCAGGGTGTGGCTTTTCATCCGCCAACTGATCTGCCTTATCGTTGCATGGATGAGGGCGACGACTGGATCCCGGAGTTCCCGTTGGCACGCTTCCCGGTGCGCGAGGTGGCCGATCTTCAGCACATCGTTGACAAGACGCTGTACGTTGAGGCCGGCAACTTCGCCGACCCGAGCTACACCCGCCGAGCGACATTCATGGCCGGCGAGGACACCTACAGCGATGCCGAGGCTCGTCATAACCAGATCATCGAAACCTACATGGACCCCAACGGGCTGGAGTCGAACAAGCTCTATGTGGTCAGCTACGGCGCCGATACGCAAGCCGTGACCGATACCTTCAACGCCGGTAGTTTTCTGGGTGTGTACTTTGGCCACGCGGATGGGACTGCCGGCTGGTGGTCGCCGCAGTTCTTGCACGAGGACATCGAGGCCCTGAGCAACGAGAATCTCTACCCAGTTGTGCTGAGCTTCAGTTGCAGCGCGGCGGCCTTCCACTTCAACAACCCGGGCGTCACCGATCCGGCCGTCATGGAGCACTGGCTGCGCGCGGGAAACAAGGGCGCCGCGGCCATCTGGGGTTGCGCCACGGCACAGTCTCCCTACACCTGGGACGACTGGGGCAACATGTACACATTCATGTTCCAGAGCCTGTATACCAACGGGCTGCGCGAACTGGGTCTGGCGTCGGACGCGGCCACCGCCCAGATCGTGGCGTACTACGGCCCCGAGGATCCGATCAGTCGCGACTACAGCGAGGGCTTCCTCATGCAGGGCGACCCCAGCCTGCGCCTCCCGGAGCCGCCCTCGAAGAACTACCTGATCGTGACGGCGGAAGAGTATTCGAACAGCGCGCCGTTGAACGAGTTCATCGCGGCCAAGGAGGCCATGGGTTTCAGCGTCTCGACCTGGGTGGCGGCCAACGGCACAAGCAACACGGCGATCAAGGCTCACATCGAGTCGCTGTGGGACACGCCCGACCAACCCGACTACGTCCTGCTCGTCGGAGATACCGACGGAGAAACCGCGGATGCGAACACGGTTCCGCACTGCACGGGCGACGGCGACAAACACGCGGCCACGGACTGGCCCTATGTGTGCATGGATGGCCCCAGCGACTGGTACCCGGAGATACCCATCGGCCGCTTCAGCGTACGTACGGTGTCGTCGCTCCAGGACGTGGTAGACAAGACGCTGTTCGTCGAAGCCGGCAACTTCCCCGATCCGGAGTACGTGACGCGCGGCGCGTTCCTGGCCAATGCGAGCACATACGGCCAAGCCGAGCCGACCCACACCTGGGTGATCGACAACTACTTCACCCCCAACGAATACGAGGGCATCAAGCTCTACGCGGCCGAGGGTGCCAACACACAGGATGTAACCAACGCGGTGAACAACGGCGCGCTGTTCACGCTCTACTTCGGCCACAGCGGCTCAACTAACTGGTGGGATCCGTCTTTCGGACAAGGCGATGTCAACGCCCTCAGCAACGCCGGGCTCTATGGCATCGCTTTCGGGTGGTCCTGCAACACGGCCCACTACACCTACGACGAGTGCCTCGGCGAAACGTGGCTGCGAGCCCCGAACAAGGGTGCGGCGGCGTACATCTCGGCCTCGGACTATATCTACTGGGGTAGCGTTAGTGCCTGGGCTCCGTCAGTCTCGCTGGAGAAGGCGTTCTTCGCCGCCTTCTTCGAGGACAACATCTGGGAGGTCGGGCCGGCCTGGATGGCCGGCTTGTATCGCTTCCTGGCCGACTACGGCCAATGGGACGGCGACCCCAATCACGCGCCCGCCGCCAACGAGGCCGTGTGCCACAACTTCTTCGACGAGTTCGTGATACTGGGCGATCCGTCGCTGCGTTTGCCGCAGCCGGACGGGTTCACACTATCGTCCGATCCGACTGAGCTCGACCTGTGCTCCCCCCCCGCCACACAGGCCGTTTACGACCTCGCGATCGGCCGGCAAGGCGACTTCAGCGAAGAGGTGACGTTGAGCCTCCAGGGAGAACCGACAGGCGCCACGGTAGACTTCTCGGCCAACGGTCTGGCCCCACCATTCGCCAGCACGTTGACCTTGGGCAATCTCGACAACGTAGCTCCGGACGCTTATCGCTTGGTTGTGTCCGCGGTGTCGGCGTCGGCCTCGCACGTCGTGGAACTGGACCTGCACATCTCGAGCGGCACTCCGGGCACAGTCACTCTGAGCACGCCGCAGAATGGTGCTCAGGATGTGGCCCAGCAGCCGACATTGACCTGGGAGCCACAGCCCCAGGCCGTGCTATACGACGTGCAACTGGCAACGAACGTCACCTTCACCAATATCGTCAGCGAGGGCACCGTCAGCGATGCCAGCTACTTCGTGCCTGTCAACCTGAACGGCAGTGGACTCTACTACTGGCGCGTCAGAGCTGGCAACAACTGCGGAACGAGCGACTATTCGCAGCCGTACAGTTTCACGACGATCGACCAGCCGGACTACTTCACCGAGCAATTCGGGACACTTGACCTGTCCGGTATCTCCGTGAGCTTCGTCCTGGACGGCTCCGGCAACGTCTATTACATGTGCCAGGATCCGATCACCGAACTGCCGGTCGACCCAACCGGCGGCACAGCGCTGCAGCTCAGCGATGATTCCAGCGTGGCTGTCTCGCCATCTTCGAACGTGCAGCTCTACGGCGCCTCCTACAGCGAGTTCAACGTCAACTCCAACGGCAACATCACCTTCGACGGCGGCGACAATACGTACAGCGAGTCGCTTGACGCCCACTTCAACCGACCACGCATCTCCGCCCTCTTCAACGACCTCAATCCGGCCAACGGCGGCACGGTCAGTTGGCTGGAGACCGCCGAAAGCGTCGTCGTTACCTGGGACGGCGTCCCCGAGTACCCCAACAACGGCAGCAACACGATGCAGGTCGAGATGTTCCATGCCGGCACGATCCGCCTGAGTTGGCTGGGGGTCGACTCCGGCAGCGCCATCTGCGGCCTGTCCGCCGGCAACGGCCTGCCGGACGGTTTCGAGGAGACCGACCTGTCCGCCGCACTGTCGTGCGACACGCTGCCTGGCTTCTCACTGGCCGCGACCCCCGAGTCGCAAGCCGTCTGCGCACCCACGGCGGGAATCTACAACATCCATGTTGAGCGTTTCTTCGGTTTCAACCAGACGGTCACGTTGGAGGCCAGTGGACAGCCCGCCGGCGCGACGCTGGACTTCAGCATCGGGGCGGCGACGCCCCCCTTCGTGTCCGTGATGACCATCGACAATACCCAGAACGCGGCCTTTGGCGACTACACGATCGTCGTCAACGCCACCGCCGTCGGTGGAATGGAGGAGCAAATCGAAGTGGAGTTGTCGTTGGCCACTGCTTCTCCCAGCCCCGTGGTGCTCAGCACTCCGCTGGACGGCGCCCAGAACATCGGCGTGCGGCCGACGCTGACCTGGCAGCCCGCCGACCAGGCTCAGGAGTACGAACTGGAAGTGGCCGGCGATGCCGGCTTCAAGGACATCGTCTACAGCCAGACGACCACGGAGACGTCGGACACTCTGACGGTCTCGCTGGACGAGGGCGTCCAGTATTACTGGCACGTTCAGGCCACCAACGTCTGCGGCTCAACCGGGCTCTCCGCACCGTTCGGCTTCACTACCGCCGAGCAAGCCACCTACCTCACCGAACAGTTCCCCGAAGGCGGCGACGGCGACATCTTCGACCTGTACTACCACAATCTGCTGTTCACGCCCGACGGTTCAGCAAACTTCTACAACACCTGCATCGGCCTCATAAAGGAGCTACCCACCGATCCGGCAGGCGGCACGATTCTGGAACTGGCTGACGACGGGTCCGCCGAAGTCGTCCCCACAGCCGCCGTGCCGTTGTATGGCGTCAGCTTGTCGACGCTCTTCGTGAACGCCAACGGCAATATCACATTCGACGGCGCCGACAACACCTACAACGAGTCGCTCGAAGCACACTTCAACCAGCCGCGGATCTCGGCGCTGTTCGACGACCTCAATCCCGCGAGCGCCGGAACCGTAAGTTGGAAGGAGACCGCCGATCGCGTCGCCGTTACCTGGAACGAGGTGCCCGAGTACAACGAGACCACGTCCAACACCTTCCAAATCGAGATATTCTTCGACGGACGCATTCAGATTAGCTGGCTCGCCATTGACTCAGCCGACTCGATCGTCGGGCTGTCCGAGGGCGGGGGCATACCCGTGGGGTACGTCGAAAGCGACTTCTCGAGCGCTCCTGAGTGCGTCGGCGAGATCACCGGCGCCTGCTGCACCGGCGAGACCTGCGCCGTGGTCGCCGAGACCGATTGCAAGGGCACCTACCTGGGCGACGACACCACCTGCGACCCCAACCCCTGCATCGAGTACGACTCTTCGTGCCTGATAATCAGCGAGGTCGTGCAGGGCGCCGAGAGCGGCTCGTGCCCCCGCTGGATCGAAATCACCAACACCGGCGCCACCGACTTCCTCTTCCTGGAAGGCGGAGTCATCGTGCAAACCGGCGACAGCAGCGACATCGACGTTGACGTCGATCTCACCGGCGTCGCCATCACTGCCGGCCAGTCGTTCGTCATCAACAGCACCGTCGACGGCGTGTGCACAGGCGGCTACTACGCCGTCTACCTGACGGAACCGGATATGCACACACCTGTGCCATTTGGCGACGGCAACGATCGCTTCATCCTGACTGACAAGGCCGATGGATCGCACCTCATCGACATCTACGGTGAGTTCGGCGTCAACGGAACCGGCCTGCCATGGGAGTTCACTGCCGGCTACTCGTACCGTCTGCCAGCATGGAACGCCGGCTCTGGCGGCACGTTCGCACCCAGCCAATGGTTCTTCGGCGGCGTGGACAGCCTCGTCGGCCAGGAGCCGCCCTCGTACTACATGCGCCAACTCACCCACCCCGCGGAGCACGACTACGACCAGCAGTGCGGAGGCCAGCACCCCGGCGACATGGACTGCGACGGCGACATCGATTTCGACGACATCGACCCGTTCGTACTGGCACTAGGCGGCTCGGAGGCGTATTACGCCCAATACCCGAACTGCAACTGGACCAACGCCGACTGCGACGGAAACGGGGCCGTTGATTTCGACGACATCGACGCGTTCGTCGCCTTAATAGGCGGATAACGAGTCTGATCCTCACAATCTCGCGGCGGGTCGCTGACAAACATCAGCGGCCCGTCGCTCGTCTTGCGCGGCGCCAGCATATCTCAAGCCACCAAGTACTTTTGCGGCGTGGATTCCTCCCTTACAATGCGACGGCGCCGCAAACTGGCCGAATGGCAAACGCCAGGATGCGCCGACAGCGGTTTGGAGGCCGACCGAAGGTGTACAGATTCTCATGCTTTGCGACGGACGGACGCGAGCTGCCGCCCAACCTTCAGGGCGCCCACTTGGTCGGCAGCGACAATGTCCCCGTGCGCACCGAGATTGACTGGCAAGACGGATACATCCGCTGCACGCCACGAATGCAGTCTCCCGTGGGGCTCTCGCTGCTGTGGCGTGTCAAGGGCTTCGGGACGATTCAGTTGCAGACCACGCGGCTGCCCCCACGCGAGCGGCCATACAATCTGCCGGTCGAACTTGCCCGCCACCAGTTGATGCGCCTGACCGTCAAGCGCGAGGAGTGGGGCCTGTTCGACTATTCGGGCATGGAGGAGATCGGCACCCGCATCGATGCCTGCCGGACCGACTTCTTGCGGGCACTCCAGAGCACAGACGATCTCGAAGCCGCCGGCCATGCCGACCGCTCGCTGGCGACTGGGTTGTGGGCTGCCGAGGAAATGTCCCGGTTCCATGCCGCGGTATTCCTGGATCGCCGCTACCAGACGGGCGGTTTCGGCCGACCATTCATGGGTATCACCGTCCCCACGGGGCTCGGCGACGTCGAGTTCACACGCCGACTGGCGACCGCATTCGATTTCGCCCACGTGCCCATCATCTGGCGCGAGATTCAGCCCACCGAGCAGACCCGCAGCTACGACGCCTTCGAAAGTTCGCTCAAGGCCTGCGCCGCGGCCAAGCTCACTTTGCGCGGCGGTCCGCTCCTGGCTTTCGGAGTGCGCTCGGTGCCGGACTGGATGTACATCTGGGAGAACGACTTCGAGGCCATTCTCGATGCCGCTCGCGAGCATGTCGAACGG
This sequence comes from uncultured Planctomycetales bacterium, assembly GCA_964619045.1. Classification (GTDB taxonomy): domain Bacteria; phylum Planctomycetota; class Phycisphaerae; order UBA1845; family Fen-1342; genus JANQFV01. The sequence continues at coordinate 7,115 of CAZUCH010000090.1, forward strand.
ACCGTCAAACGCTACGGCCGCTACATATCCTCCTGGATCGTCGCCAGCGGGCTCCAGGCCGACAACGCCTTCGGCTTCAGCTTCGAGCAGACGATGGAGCTCACCCGGATGGCGGCGACCGTCACCAAGCAGATCGCCCCACGGAGCCAGGTTCTCATCGACCTCAGCCAACCCTGGGGCGAGTATTACGCCCGCAACCAGCAGACGATTCCGCCGCTCCTCTACGCCGATATGGCCGTCCAGAGCGGCATCAACTTCGACGGCTTCGGCCTCCAACTGCTCTTCGGCATCGGCAGCAGCGGCTTCCATCTGCGCGACCCCTTCCAGGTCAGCGCGCTGATCGATCGCCTGGCGAACCTCGGCAAGCCGCTGCACGTCACCGCGCTCGGCGCCCCTTCCCGCACCGACGCCGAATCACGCACCGGCGGCCAGTGGCACGCCTCCTGGTCCGACAAGGTCCAGGCCGACTGGGTCACCGGCTTGTGCGAAATCGCCCTCTCAAAACCATACGTGGAAACCGTCTGCATCAGCCCGCTGATCGACAGCCCAGACAACGTCATCGCCAGCGGCGGGCTGTTTCGCGCCGACCATATGCCCAAGTCCGTGTTCCAACGCTTGGCCAGAATGCGCAAGCGGCTTCTGGCCGGACCGTCAAAATGACCGCCCCGGCCACCGGCGACACCGCTCGGCGTGCGTCTCCACCAATCCGCGCCGCGCTCGCCGCCGCCACCCTGCTAACCACCGTTCACCTGGCGTCCTGGCTCCCGAGTCTGACCAGTCCCGCCGCCGACCCGGTTTCTCCATGCACCGCCCAGCTTCTGCTGGACCCGAACACCGCCACCGCCGACGAGCTGGCTCTACTGCCACGCATCGGCCCCAAACTGGCTCAGGCCATCGTTGAATTCCGCCAGGCAGCAGCCGACCAGCCCGCGTTCCGCGACGCCGATGATCTGGATCGCGTGAGCCGCATCGGTCCGGCGACCGTCGCGCGGCTACGGCCACACCTGCGCTTCTCCGCCGCCCGGCACGCCGCCTCACGACAGGAGACGCCATGAACACTCCCCCGCTTCCGATCGTCTGCGAGCCGCTCTTCAAGCCCAAGCCTTGGGGTGGCCGCCGACTGGCCTCGCTCTTCGGCAAGCCTCTGCCCAGCGACACGCCCATCGGCGAATCATGGGAACTCGTCAACCTGCCCGACAACGAATCGCTCGTTCGCGGCGGCCCGCTGGCCGGCAAGTCGTTGGGCGAGTTGGTGCGGATGTGGGGTGCCGGCCTGTTGGGGAAGACCAACCCGGTCGATGGCCGTTTCCCTCTGCTAATCAAGTATCTCGACGCCTGCGAGCACCTCAGCGTCCAAGTACACCCCAAGCCCGACCCCGCCGCCACCGACTTACAGCCCGGCATCAAGCACGAGGCCTGGTACGTCCTCCACGCCGAGCCCGACGCCAAGCTCTTCATCGGACTCAAGCCCGGCGTCACGCCGGAAGATGTCAAGCGCGTCGCGAACACGCCCGACATGGTCGCCGTCCTGCGCGAGTGGCCGGGCCACACGGGACAATGTTACTATCTCCCCAGCGGAACCTTGCACGCACTCGGAGCCGGACTCGTGGTCGCCGAGGTCCAAACTCCTTCGGACGTCACCTACCGGGCCTACGACTGGAACCGCGTCGGCCTCGACGGACAGCCGCGCGAATTGCACGTCGAGCAATCCCTCGCAAACATCCGCTACGACGTCACCGACAACATGATCCTCCAGCCGACGATCGCGGTGGACACCGAATTCGGCGCCGCCACACGTGTCATGGCCTGCGAGCGCTTCACCATGGACATCGTCGAGCGGCCCGCGGGCTTCACACACACCCTACGCGGCGGCCAAATGTCGATTTGGATGCTCCTGACCGGCAGTGCCCGCTTGACCACCGGCGGCCAGGAGTGCTCACTAGCCGCCGGCGACACGGCCCTC
>CAZUCH010000091.1:0-5251 GCA_964619045.1 uncultured Planctomycetales bacterium
CCGCTCTCAGACGCACTGCGCACCCACGGACTGGAGCCGGTCCTCGAACCGGTGATCGAGAGGCGCCTCGTTGCCGATCCTGCCGACCTGATTGCAGGTCTCGGGCCGGATGACTGGCTGGTGTTGACCAGCCCGTACGCGATTGAAGCTGTCATCGGCGACGCTGCCGCTCGCATCCCCCGTGTCGCCGTCGTCGGTGAGAAATCGAGGCACTTAGCGTTGACACACGGCCTGCGCGTCGAGCTGGTCAGCCCGGACGGGCACGGGGCGGCGTTGTTTGACGAGCTTCGCCAAGTGGCATTCCGCGGCAAGGTGTGTTGCCCCCGTTCGTCGCTGGCAAAGACGCTCAAGAGTTGGCCCGGCGTCGAGCTGCATACGCCGGTGCTGTACGAGACAACGCCCCGCGTGTACGACCGTACGGTACTCGGTCGCGTGGACGTGGTCGCCGTCACCAGCCCGTCCGCCGTACGCGCGGTTGGCCCGGTGGACGTGCCGTTTGCGAGCATCGGTCGGTCGACCTCCGCCGCCATCCGCGAGTTGGGGCGTGAGCGCTGGGTGGAAGCTCCCGAGACGAGCTTTGATGCACTCGCCGCGGCAATCGTCGCTCAGGATAGCCCGAGCGATTCGCGCCACCACTTGGCGTAATCCAGGGCGGCGTACGTGAAGATCATGTCGGCTCCGGCGCGCCTGATCCCGAGCAATGCTTCGGTCATGCAGGCCCGCTCGTCGAGCCAGCCCTTCTCGGCGGCCGCCTTCACCATCGCGTATTCGCCGCTCACGTGATACGCGGCGATGGGAAGATCGGTCATCGCTCGCAGCCGAGTGATTACGTCCAGGTATGGCAGGGCCGGCTTGACCATCAGGACGTCCGCGCCCTCAGCTTCGTCGAGCAGTGCTTCGATCGACGCCTCGCGGTAGTTGGCCGGGTCCATCTGGTAGGTTTTCTTGTCCTTGGGCACGTTTGGGGCGTCCACCGGAGCCGAATCGAGCGCCTCGCGGAACGGCCCGTAGAACGCCGACGCGTATTTCGCCGTGTAGCTCAGAATCGCGACGTCGGTTTGGCCGGCGGCATCCAGTGCGGTACGGATCGCCTCCACGCGTCCGTCCATCATGTCGGACGGTGCGACCATATCGGCCCCCGCCTCGCCGTGCAGCACCGCCATCTTCGCCAGGATGTCGACCGTTTCGTCGTTCAGGACGACGCCCTTGTCGCTGATCAGCCCGTCGTGTCCGAGGTTGGAGTAGGGGTCGAGCGCGATATCCGTGATGAGATACGCCTCTGGCACCGACTCGCGCAGCGCCCGCAACGCGGTACACAACAGATTCTCGGGATTGACGGCCTCGCGCGCGTCGCTCGTTTTCACGCTCGGATCGGTCGCCGGAAACAGGACGAACGCGCCGACGCCGAGGCTTATGGCTTTGCGACAACGCTGGATGGTCAGGTCGATCGACTGCCGCGCTTGCCCCGGCATCGCCCCAATCGGCTCCGAGCGGTTCTGCCCGTCGAGTACAAACAGCGGCAAGACGAGGTGCTCGGGCGTGAGCTGCGATTCGCGCACGAGGCCGCGAATGACGGCGTTACGACGCAGCCGCCGCGGCCGGCGCTCGGGTCGCGGTAGGGCAGATTCGCTCGAACTCATGTGCAGTTTCCTTCTCAGCCTCGGGTGTCATCGCACCGCAACGATGGGTGCCATGTCCACGGCCTTTCGCGTGGGCACGAACACGCCGGCGCAAAGAGCCGTCGGCGTGGCACCCGAGTCATCCCTCAAAGCAACCGCGACAGAGCACTAGTTGGCACTAAGACGGGTGCGGATGAAGGCGGCTCGTTCGATGCTGCGTTGTTCGCCGCTCATGCGCTCGCCGTGGAGCTTCTGCAAGTGGGCGGGCTGAACCTGGATGAACAACTCGTTGATCGTGCGCAGGTCGATCGTGCTCAACTGACCCATGTGCAGGCCCAGCCGGATGTGCGACAAGTACTGCATCGCCTCGCTCGAACTCATCAGCCGGGCACTGGTGAGCTGCCCCACCGCCCGACACACCTTGTCCTCGAGCGCGTGCGGCCGGCTCTTCAACAGGGCCGCCCGGGCTGTCTCCTCATACTCGACGATCTTGGGGATCACCACGCTGGCAAAGTCGTCGATGATATCGGCTTCGGACCGCCCCAGCGTGATCTGGTTGGAGATCTGGAAGAAATCGCCCAGCGCCTCGGTCCCTTCGCCGTGCAGCCCGCGGATGGCCAGCTTCATGTCACGGGCCGCCCGCCCGACCTTCTCCAACTCGTTGGTCAGGCGCAGGGCCGGCAGGTGCAGCATGACCGACACGCGGATCCCGGTGCCAACATTCGTCGGACAGGCCGTCAGGTAGCCGTATTGCTGGTGAAACTCGAAGTCGAGCTGTTCCTCCAGGGCATCATCCAGCGCGTCGATCCGCTCCCACGCTTCGGCAACCTGGAGCCCGCTACGCATCACTTGGATGCGCAGATGATCCTCCTCGTTGACCATGATCGCCGCCGCCTCGTCGGGTTGAAACGCGACGCAGCGCGCCCCGCTGCCATCGGCATGTTGGCGACTGATCAGGTGGCGCTCGACCAGCAACATGCGGTCGAGATCATCCAGGTTGGCCACATCGATGTGGATCAGATCACTTAGCGATTCCGCCCGCTGCACCGCCGAAACCACGGTCGAGGAGATCTCCGCGCGCTTGTCCGTGTCGGCGCGCGGCAAGAACGGGAAACCACGCACATTCCGCGCCAAGCGAATCCGCGTCGAGATTACAATCTCGTGCATCGGCCCACAGCCGCGCAGCCATTCCCCGGCCTGACGCACAACGTCATCGAGCGGCGTGCTCATGAACTCTCCAGCCCGCGGATGCGATCCCGAAGCTCAACGGCTCGTTCGTAATCCTCACCCACCACGGCTTCGTCCAACTGCTTCCTGAGCCGCTGAATGTCACGCTGGGGCTTATACACGATCCCCAGCGAGCGCGGCACCTTGCCGCTGTGGTGCGAAGCTCCGTCGTGAGTGCGATCGAGCAAACGCGCGATCTGCTCCCCAAAAACCTCGTAATCGTTGGCACACCCCAACAGGCCATGGTTGCGAAATTCGTAGTAGCTGATGCCGCACTCTTCGCACACCAGGCCGCTCAGATCGGCCGAGCCGCTCTTGCTGCCGGCGACGAAGTTCTCCAAAATCGCGGTTAGATCCACGGTGGCTTTGGCGCTTTGATCCAACCCCTCTTCGCCGGCACACTTGTCACACAGATGTCGTTCCACCTTGGCACCCGAACGGTCAATATCCGTCAGGTGAAACGTGGCTTGGGCCTTCTTGCACCGTTCGCACAGCCCCATGGCGCGACTCCATGGCAAACTACAACCATCAACCGATCGATGGTAGAACCCCCGCAGGCGCTAGTCAAGTAACCCGCCGGGGGCCCGCAGTTGTGGAATCGCTGCTGGGAACCGCCGCTAACGCCCGGCCGTCATTGTTTCCCAGCCTCCTCGGCGATGGTGTGAACCTCCAGAGCCACCGGTCGACTTATCACACCCGGCAGGCGGAAGAGCAACTCTCCGCCGGCGTCACGTCCCACACTCGTCACGACCCGCCCCCGCGCGTAGACCCAGCAACGCCGCCCCGCCGTACCGCGCACGCGAAAAACCGGATCGAAACGCAGCAGCGAGCCCGGCCGAAACTCAAAACGCGCCACCCCACGCGCCAGGGCAAGCTCGTAGCAGCCCTCCGACTCGTTGTAGCCATCCTGATCCAGATCACCAGCCGCACCTGTTATCAGACGTCCTGCGGCTACGGCCAGCTCTACCGGGTGACGATAGTCATCGGCCAGACTCGCCGCTTCGGGGGCGGCGTCGATGTCGCGCGGCCACACCCGCAGCAGATGGGCCGTCTCGACCTCCTCCCCCGCCGCGACGTCCCCAACGATCAGCGCCAGCCGCCGCCCATCAGCGCTCTCCAACTGACGCCGCCAATCGAGTTGGGATGTCGCCGACCAAGCCCACAACAGGTCCGATCGATCGCTTCCCGGCCGGGCCATGAGCACGAACCGGCTCTCCGGCCGCCCCACCGCCGCGACCGGCGGCACAACCATCTCAAACCCGCGCCTGCCATCCAAACCCATGGCGTAACCAACACGCGGCCGCCGCCAACCCGCCGGCGGAGCAACCGAATTCACACTCACATGCACGGCCCCACTCGCGTAAACCGTATAGCGCCAGACGTGACCCGGACTGCTCGCCTCAGCGGCATCAGACGCGGCCGTACCCGCGAAGAGCCACCGGCCCTCGACCACCACCCTAAAAGGCGTCGCCTCAACCACCTCCTGGCGCGCGGCCACAATCGTCCCCCAGTCCGCGAACAACGCCGGATCGTCGTAGGCCGGCGGCGTCTCATCGAGCCTCGACCAGCCCTCATCCAACGGCACCGGCCACGGCCCCAGGCCGCCGGCGTCAACCAGGTTCTCGTCGTCCTCACCATTCCAGGCGACCAGCACGCCGTCACAGAACGCCACCTCGAAACGCCCGCGGCACCCAACGTGAATGCGCCGCCCGCGCTCCAGGACGTACATATCTCCGTCGCTGGTCGCGGGCCCCAGAACGTGACTGGTGTTGTCCGTGACGATGATGTCATCAAGATAGAGATCCAGCGGAGTGGCATTCCCAGGAGCGCGCCACTCCAAGCTCCGCACATCCGTCAGATCGACCACGGCCCCCGCCGTCGCCAAGTCGATTCGGCACAGGTTCCAACCAGGACCGATCTCGATCGTGCGCGTCCAACTCAACCGCTCACCCACGCCGCTACGAATCGTGAACTCGAGCAGCACCCCGCCGCGCGGCCCGTAGATGCTCATGAGCAGCAGGTGATAGCGGCTCCAGTCACGCGGCAGTGCAAACTGGTCAGATCGGCGACCATCCAGCACAAGGCGGTCGCCAGGTTCGGCCAGGCTAGCTTTGACGCTCCCCGCCCCGGTCGCGTCGCGGCTGCGCAGAATGGAGAGCGCCGGCTGGGCCCGACTACCCTCGTCGCCATCTTCGCCCACACAACGAAAGAGCTGATCCTGCCTGGGCGACTCGAAATCCGCGATGCTGAGAAAACGTCCCGTCGCCAAGTCGGCATACACCCGATGCATCCGCTCAAGCACCGGCGACAGTTTGCCCTGCTCACCCTGCCGGACTCCCCGTTCCGTGTCCGTTGATCGCGGCATCTGGCAACCGGCGACCGCAACCAACAGCATCAACGCCGTC
>CAZUCH010000091.1:5351-9039 GCA_964619045.1 uncultured Planctomycetales bacterium
CGTTGATCGCGGCATCTGGCAACCGGCGACCGCAACCAACAGCATCAACGCCGTCGCAGGCACTCGCCGCCACCGTCTACAATGGGGCACTGGTCACTCCGGGTTCTCAATCCCGCCTTCAACGCGCTCGCAAACATAGTGGTACGCCAGCACGTGAGCTTCCTGTATGCGATCGCTCGACGTATGGGGGGCGTGGAAGACGTGCGTACACATGGTCGCCAGAGCGCCGCCGCTCTGACCGGTGAAACCGACTGTCACGGCCCCGCATTCTGCCGCTTGCCGCACAGCTTCCAACACACTGGGCGAATCGCCACTCGTGCTGAGCGCCCACACGACATCTCCGCGCCGCGCGAGCCCCTCAACCTGCCGGGCGAAGACGCGGTCATAATCATAGTCGTTGGCGATCGCCGTCAACGCCGACGTATCCGTAGTCAAGGCCATCGCCGGCAGCGCGACTCGCTGGCGCTTGAAACGTCCAATCAGCTCGCAGGCAATATGCTGAGCGTCGGCGGCGCTACCACCGTTACCCAGCGTATAGACCCGCCCGCCACCACGCAGGCACTCCGAGATAGCATCCGCGATGCGGTCCAGTACTCCCCCACACTCCGCCAGCCCGGCGATAACCTGCTCGTGCTCCGCCAACACGGCCCGCCACGCGCGCGTCATTTGCATACCCCCAGGCAAGCTCGAATGCGTTCCAACTCCACGGTTGTGCTATACCCCTCGACCAACTCAATCAACTCGACGCGCCCGCCGCGCGATTCGACCAGCTCGCGTCCGACAACACCCTTCCCGGCCCAGTCAGAACCCTTCACGAGCACGTCTGGAGCGATCCCCTCGATAAGCCCGGCCGGCGTGGGCTCGTCGAACAGAACCACGAAATCGACCGATTCTAGCGCCGCCAACACACGCGCCCGGTCATTCTGCTTGCGGATCGGGCGATCGTCACCCTTGCCCTGGGTCCGAACCGAGGCGTCGCTGTTGAGACCAATCACCAGCAAGCTGCCGAGCGACTTGGCCTGCTCCAGCAGCTCGACATGACCCGGATGGAGAATATCAAAGCAGCCGTTGGTGAACACGACGGTCTCGCCGCGCTGCCGACGGGCGGTCAGTTCGGCCTTGACCTCCGTCAGCGTGCGGACCTTGCCACGGCCGCGCTGAGCGCCGTGCCGCAAGTCGTCAAGCACCTCTTCACGCGTGATCGGCACGCACCCGAATTTGCTGACCTCCAGCCCGCCCGCGACATTCGCCAGCATCGTCGCCTGATCTAACCCGGCACCGCTCGCGACCGCGACGGCGACCATCGCCAAGACCGCGTCACCCGCCCCGGTATTGTCATAAACCGCTCGCGGCACGGTCGGAAAACGCCGCGGCTCGACCCCGTTGCGCAGCAGCAATGCCCCGTCACGCCCTAGCGTGATCAACAACCCACCCAGCGAGTATCGTTCCAGGAGCTCTCCAGCGGCTGAGCCAAGTTCATCGTCCGCCACTCGCCTACCCAGTGCAATGTCCAGCTCGGCACGGTTCGGGGTAAGCAACGTGGCCCCGGCGTACTTGTTCCAATCCGGCTCGCGCGCCGGGTCCACGAATACCGGCTTACCCTGCTTCCGCGCCGCCGAAACCACCGCCGAGCAGACCTCCGCCGACAATGTACCCTTGGCGTAGTCCTCTAAACACACCACGTCCACGCGGGCCAGTGCACCATCCACAACGTCCAGCAGCCGCTCCCGATCCGCCGGCGAGGGCGGCGCGACCATCTCATCATCCACACGCAGAATCTGCTGGCGATGACGATGCTCGGCCAAGCCGATCAGACGCGTCTTCGTGATCGTCGGCCGGTCATCAGCGCGGATCAGCCCAGAGGTCTCGCAGCCCGCCGCCTTCAGGGCGTCCGCCACCCGATCGCCGAACGAGTCGCGCCCCATCAGCCCGCAACAGGTGACGCTGCCTCCCAGGGCGGCGACGTTGAGAGCCACCGAGCCCGCGCCGCCAACCGCGTCCTGCCGTTCGATGACCCGCAGCACGGCAACCGGCGCCTCGGGGCTGATGCGGTCCGCATCGCCGAAGATGTAGCGGTCGAGCATGAAGTCGCCAACCAGCAACACACGTGCCCGGCCGAAGTTCTCGACTGTTGCGATCAGATCTCGGTGCATAGCAGTCCGCCGACTGGGCCTATATGCAGGCACAAACCTGCTTCGCCGCGTCGGTCAGATCCGCCGCCGGCCGCAGTTGCTCGATGTTGGCCTCCTTGAGCATCTTGCGCGCCAGCTCGACATTGGTGCCCTCGAGCCGCACAACCACCGGCACGTTGAATCCGATTTCCTTGGCGGCCGTGATCAGCGCCGCGGCGATCACGTCGCACTTGGCAATGCCGCCGAAGATGTTCACCAGCACAGCCTTGACCTTATCGTCCGCCAAGATGATCTTGAAGGCCTCCACCGCGGCCTCGGGCGTCACACTACCACCCACATCGAGGAAGTTGGCCGGTTGACCATTGTGCAGCTTGATGATGTCCATCGTCGCCATCGCCAGTCCGGCACCGTTGACCAGACAGCCGATGTTGCCGTCCAACGCGATGTAGGTCAGGTCGAATTCCTTGGCCCGCAGTTCGGCCGGATTCTCCTCGCTGGCGTCGAAGAACGACTGGACGTCCGCATGGCGAGCAACGGCGTTGTCGTCAAAGTTGAACTTGGCGTCGATCGCCAGAATCTCGCCCGCGGCCGTCTCGACCAGCGGGTTGATTTCGGCCAGCGAACAGTCCTTGGCCAGGAACAGCTTGCCCAGCCGTAGCATGATATCGACGGTCGCCTTGGCCTGTGCCCCGGACAACCCGATTGAGGCCGCTAACGCCGTCGCCTGAAAACGCTGCAAGCCCAGGTGCGGATGGAACCAGGCTTTCTTGATCGCCTCGGGATTGTTGGCCGCGACCTCTTCGATCTCCACGCCGCCCTCGGCGCTGGCCATCATCACCGGCACGCGCCGGACCCGATCCAGAACCACGCCCAGGTAGTACTCCTTGGCGATGTCCACGGCACCGGCCAGGAGTATCTTGCGTACCTCGATGCCTTCCGGGCCGGTCTGCTTCGAGACCATCCGATTCGCGAACATCCGAGTCGCATTCTCGGTCGCCTCGGCGGCCGACTTGATCAGCTTCACGTAGCCCGCCTTGCCACGCCCGCCGGCGTGAACCTGCGCCTTGATCACGGCCATCTTGACGCCCAGCTTGTCGAACGCCGCTGCTGCTTGCCCCGCGGCGTCGATCACTTCGCTTGCCGGCACGGCGATGCCGGCCTCACTCATCAACTCGCGAGCCTGGTATTCATGAACCTTCATGCCTGTCTCTCCGTCAACTGTTGGGGGCGCCGCAACGCACGATCGCCGGCTGTGACACAGTGTACCGCCTACCCGCCCCCACCGCCAAACCGCTGTGAAAGTTGAGCCCTCAAGGGGTGCGTGACACACTAGGCGGGTGCTATCGGGACGCCGCGTACGTCCATACGGGATGCCGCATGCCGTCCCGCAGGGACGAGGTGAAAATAGCCCAGCACGAAGTGCTGGGGTTCGTGCGGCACCTGGAAAACGAGCCCCGTAGGGGCGGCTGAAGCTTCAATCATCCTTACAGGGCTCGTTCGCATCCTCGGCAATCTACCCAGCACTTCGTGCTGGGCTATTGTCAGGGCGCGCCCCC
>CAZUCH010000092.1:0-9032 GCA_964619045.1 uncultured Planctomycetales bacterium
TGTGCGGCCGGGTGGTTCGCTCGCGAACGCCGGAAGAGCGGAGGCAGAGAATCCCCCCCTCTCCGATCCCTGAGTGACAAGGCCTGCAACCGCTTGCATGATCGGCAGTTGCAGGCCTCGTCTCCTTTCGGCGCTCCCATCTGTCCCGGTTCGACGCTCCTAACATGCTGCAAAACAAGGAGTTCCGGCGGTAGAATCGGTATCGGCTTGGATGCCCGGGAGGATACCGGGCACGTTTCCCGAACCTGGGGTCAGCGGTTCGAGTCCTCGCGGGCGCATTCCCCACCGCAAGAAGACAAAACGGCCGCCGCGCTCCCGGTCGCACACGGCGCAACCGGGGGCTCGATGGCCGAATGTCTGAAGCACCGAAAACAGCCCGCCTACTCAACGCCGCCGATGATCGTAACGGCCGGCGGCTGATACATGCGGAGGCGCTGCGTCAGCTCCTCATGCTCCATGATCGCGCGCTGCACGGTCGAGCGGACCAGAGGCAAGTACAGACTTACTTCCCGCTCGGCGCGATCGGCCAGTTCCATCAGGCGTCTTTCGCTGGCCTTGGCCAGCATGCCCTGCATCATCTGCAACTGAGCGCTAGTCTCGCTCACATCGAGGGCGATCCCGATCAGCTCCTGGTTGAACTCCCGCAGCAGGTGCCCGCCGGCTTCGTCCGCGGCCGCCTGTCGCCGCTCGGCGAATTCGGCCCGGATGCGAGCGAGTTCTTCCTCTGCCCCGACGCCCTCTTCGGGCAGGCTCAGATTCTCCGCCGTGAGCGCATGGGCTCTCGCCACTTGTTGTTCACGCAGTTCAACGATCTTGGCAAGTTCGGCCAGCACCGGGTCCTCGTCGACCCGGGCTTCGACCTGTGCCGCAATCTCCGCAATCTGCTCTGTCAGCGCATCACGCCTGGCCGCCCTCCCGGCAAGACGCATCTCCATATGCCGCACCTCGCTGCGCCACCCTCGGCTGTTGTGGAGAATCAGATCGCGATCCAGGTCGGCCTGCCCAGCTTCGGCACATATCACATGTTGTAGCTCGTGAAGCTCGCTGAGCCGCCCAGTGGCCCGCTCGACCTCCTTGGCGGCGGCCGCGACTCGGCCCGCCAGGCGTTCGCGATCCTGCTGGCCAATCTCGGTCAGCACATTCCGCAGCCGCTCGCAAATGCCACGCAAGATGATCTGAGCCTGCTGATCAGTAAGCGGCGTTTGACGCCATTCCTCCGCCACCGCAACCCTCAGCCGACCGAACACCACGTTCTCGCCAGTATTGCTGTTGCCGCTGGGACGGAGTTCCGCCGACACGTAATCGTTCAGCGTAGTCTCGTTCTCTTTGAGGAACGCCATCACACCTTCCGCGTCTTGCGCGGCGGCTCCCAGCACGCCGCTGCTGCCCACGATGGCATTGAGGCGATCGTGTCCTAGTGGGAGCTGGTTCGGATCGTAGACCACCCGTACTAGACAACTGGCCTCGCCGGCCACTGCGGCCGGGGCCGCCAGCAAGCCGACACTCCAAAGTAGAATCGATACAGTTAACAACCTCTTCATAGCGTTTCTCCCTGTTCACGTGTTAGTTGGGCTAGTTTCTGACGAGCGACCGTTGCCCACCGCGTCTCGGGGAACAAGCGAATCGCGTCTCGATATCCTTCAATTGCCGGCGCCAGCAGATGAAGCTCGTTTTGCATGTCGTCGGCATGGCTGACGAGTGTGAACGCCGCCCGCTCGACCTCTTCCCGGGCCGCCTTGACCGGATCCGGATACTCCGGCTGATCCCGCAGCGCGACTAGCCGCGCTCGTTGCTTCCGCAATGCGAGCATGTGCTCGACCACCGCCATCCGCGAGTCAACCTCGGCCTCGAGCCGCGCGAACTCAACAAGTGCGACGGCCGAACGCTCGGCCTGGCCGGCGTCAACGAAGTCCGCCCCGCCATCCGAATCCGCCGGCGGCGCGGCGTTCCACAACAGCCCCGCGCCGACGGCTAGCAGAATCGCCGCAGCGTTACCGGTCACGAACAGCAAACGCCGGCGGGCCAACACGCGGCGCTGCACGCGGACGGCCAAGTCCGAGGGCAAGCTCGGTGCCGGACCGGCATCGAGGTCGGCCTGACGCAGCAGATTGTGTAGCTTGTCGCGCTTCATCCTGCGTTACTCCACCAATCCCGCCAGCGCCGTCTCCAGCTTGCGACGGGCCCGAGTCAGACGCACTCCAACCGCGTTGCCTGACAATCCCAGAATCTCGCCGACCTCAGCAATCGGCAGTTCCTCCAGATACCGCAGAACCACGACCTCTCGATAACGCCGCGGCAGCGCGCGGACCGCCGACCGCACCCGCGCGCAGGTTTCTCGCCGCAGGCTCGGCCCGGCTGCGGAGGGAGCGGGTTTCGGCCGCTGCGAGTCCCGCCGACCCCGCCACAGCCGCAGTCGCAGGAGCCGGTTGCGACGTTGTCGGCGGCAGTGATTGACGGTGATGCGAAACAGCCAGGTCGACAGTTGGCTTTCGCCTCGAAAGCTGGCCAGGTTTTGCATCGCCGTCATAAACACGTCTTGCACCACGTCTTCGATGTCATCGTTCCAGCCCAGCAGGCGGCGGGCCAAGGCGGCCACGCGGTCCTGATGCCGGGCGACAATCGCGGGCAGCGCCGCCGGGTCGCCGGGTGTGAAGCCGTCGATAAGTCGCCGCTCATTGCGGTCGTCGCTTGTCGTCGGCTCGCTGCTCGCGGTTATGAGCCTGGGAGTCATATTCACCCTGTTTAGAGCACTTCGGCCGCATCAGCTTACAGGATTTTGCCCGAGAAGTTGCAGCCTCCGAGGCTGGACACAAACCTACAGTCGCCACAGGCAGACCACCCGGGTAAAATCTGCGGCAAGGGCCACTGCTTCGCGTATAAGAGTATGTGCTTGGTTCCCTAGATCGAGGAGCCGTAGGCTGCGTCTTGACGCACCAATCACCTATGGGATCGGTGTGTGACTGTGGGACCGGTGTGTGACTGTGGGACCGGTGTCTGACTGTGGGACCGGTGTCTGACTGTGGGACCGGTTTCCAACCGGTCAGGGAGTTGTGGGACCGGTTTCCAGCCGGTCGGGTGCGGTGCTGGGATTGGGTGGAAGTCCGTTTGTTCGGCCCAGAGGCCGGTTCTTGCTCGCAAAGGTGTCAGCAAAAGGAGTTGTGTTATGTCCAGACGCTGTAGATTCCTGGCAATGATGACCGCCGGATGCTCATTCGTCGCCGTCTTGGCGAATGATCCACCAGCAGCCACGCCGCAAGCAGCCCTCGATCTGTCCAATATCATGACGATGGTCAGCGGAATCGAGATCGGAGGCCCCACCGAGTCACCGCCGTTCGCCGACTTCAAGACCGTCACCAAGGACATGGTTTCCAAGGAAGGCCTGTTCATCCTGTGGCACTATCCACCCGGTGCCAAGGATAAGGACTCCGAGAAGCTCCTCTGCCAGATCCCCGCCGGCTTCCTCGGCGAGCAGTTCATGCTCTCGACCAGTTTCTCCGGCGGCGGGTTCTTCACGGGCTTTCCCCTGGACGAGCGCGTCGTGATGTGGGAGTTGCACGACCGGCAGTTGGTCCTGGTCGAGCCGCAGACTCGCTTCGTCATCGACAAGTCCAAGGAAGTCGGCGACGCCGTCCGTCGGACATACCCCGACCGCATCCGCGTCGCCGTCCCGGTGCTTACCAAGGCCCCCAACGGCGACCCGGTCATCGACTTCGGCAAGCTCCTCAAGAGCGACTTCGCCGACATCGCCTGGACTTCGTTCATGATGAGCGGCCCCTTCGGCGGCGGCGGCGGAATCAATAAGTCGCTGAGTAAATGGACCAAACGGAAGACCTTCGAGCTGAACGTCGAGATCGGCGTCGAACTGGCCATCGGCTGCTTCTCGCCGCCGGGTTCCTACGACAAGAAGCTCGTGCATTACAGCTTCTGGAAGCTGCCGCAGACCGACTACAAGCCGCGGGTCGCCGACGATCGCGTCGGTTACTTCATCACCGCCAACCGTGATTGGTCCAAGCCCGCCAGCGCGCGCGACCTGTTCAACCGCTATGTCGACCGCTGGCATCTTGTGAAGCGTGATCCGAGCCTGGAACTGTGCGAACCACGCCACCCGATCATCTTCTACATCGAGAAGACCGTTCCCGTGAAGTATCGCCGCGCTGTGCGCGACGGCATCCTCGAATGGAACCAGGCCTTCGGGAAGATCGGCTTCGTGAACGCCATCGAGGTGCGTCAGCAGACCGCCGACAACGAGTGGAAAGACCTCGATCCCGAGGATATGCGCTACAGCTTCTTCCGCTGGATCGTAACCGGAGCCGGCTTCGCCATGGGTCCGCACCGGGCCAACCCGTTCACCGGCCAGATTTACGATGCCGACATCATCTTCGACGACTCGATGGTACGTTTCTACCAACAGGAAGCCGCGACCTACCTGCCGGCAACCGCCATCGCCGAGAAATTCGAAGACGCCGGCCTGAGCCGCTTCCTCGACGCGAATCCACACTGGCGACGACCAACGCGCGAGTGGGAAGAGGTCGAATTGGTGAGCGACGAGGAACGAGACCTCGTGCAACGAGCCCGGCAGCGGCTGCGCAACGACAAGCGGCACGTCTGCACATACGCACAAGGTATGAAGCACCAGATGGCCCTGGCCAAGACGATCCTCGCCGACCAGCCGGGCAAGGTCACGGACCGCTTCCTGTATGACGTCATCAAGGAGGTCGTCACGCACGAGGTCGGCCACACGCTCGGCCTACGGCACAACTTCAAGGCCAGCACAATCTACACGCTCGACGAGATTCAGAAACGACGCACCACCGACCAGGCTACCTGCGGCTCGGTGATGGACTACAACCCGGCCCTGCTGTGTGCCGACAATCCGACAGACGGCCACTTCGTCACGCCGACGATCGGCCCGTACGACTACTGGGCGATCGAGTACGGCTATCGCCCGTTCGACGGCAGCTACAAGGGCAAGACGCCCGAGACGGACGAGCCGAAGGCCGAGGAGGAAACCACCGAGGCTGCGGCGACCGAGTCCGCGGCCCCGGACACCGAGATCACGACGTCCGTGAGTACCAGCGTCCAGATCAATCTCGACAACATCCCGCCGGAGATCCTGGAACAAATGCCGCCCGAAATCCGCCAGGCGATCCAGTCCGGGGCGGCCGAGAGTCTGCTGGCCGCCGCCGGCGGCATGCCGTCCACGCCAACCAAAGCCTCATCGCTGCCGAAGTTCGGCACTGCGCCCGCCGGCGAAACCGCTATGCTGATGCAGATCGCCTCGCGCGCGGCGGAGCCGGAATTGGCCTACGCGACCGATGAGGACACCACCTGGTTCGGTCCCGACCCCACCACCAACCGGTTCGATATGGGGGCCGACCCGGTCGAGTGGGCCCGCATGAGAATCAAGCTCGTCGACGACCGGATGGCGAGCATCCTCGAATGGGCGGTCAAGGACCAGGAGGCCTGGTACCACTTGCGCCAGACCTTCCTCACCCTGGTGATCGAGAAGATATTCGTGCTGGACTACGTTGGTCGCTACATCGGCGGAGCGTACTTCGTGCGCCATCACAAGGGCGACCCCGACGCCCAACCGCCCTTCGTTCTTGTCGAGCCGCAGCGCCAGCGGGCCGCCCTCCAGTTCATCGAGGACACCCTGTTCAACGATGACTATTTCGCCCTGCCGCCGGAGTTGCTCAATCACCTGGCACCCGCGCGCTGGTGGCACAGTGGGGCGCGCGTCAGCTACGCGCTGGACTTCCCGATCCACGACTTCGTCGGCTTCGCCCAGTGGTGGAACCTCTTCGACCGACTGACGCCCGGCGTACTCCGACGCATCCACGATAACGAGCTGAAGACCGACGCGCCCGACAAACTCACGGTCGCCGAGTACCTCCAGCGACTCCAGGCCGCATGTTGGGCCAATAGTGCCAGTCGCGCGCGTCTCGACTCTGGAACATGGAGCGACAGCCAGCCGCTGATCCCCGAGTTCCGGCGGTCATTGCAGCGCGAATACCTGGGATTGATGGAGCCGCTCGTGCGCGTCAGACCAGGGTGGATGATATCGCCGGACCTGCACGCGATGATCAGACACTCGTTGCGGCTTCTCGCCGATGACATCGCCAAGGTCGCCGACACCGGCAAGGCCGATTTCGCTTCCCAGGCGCACCTGGAAGCGTGCCGGTCACGTATCGAGCGCATGTTGTCAATGGAAATGAAGGAGTACTGACGGCAGGGGCGGCCACGCAGCCGCCTTCGTTGGGGACGGGCGCCACGCATAAAACCGTGGCGCCCCCCATCAATACCCAGTCTCTCACACGCCGAGCAGTTGCTCGACGTCAACCGCGAAGTCGCCCCGCAACTTGGTCATCGCCCGAGACTCGATCTGCCGGATTCGTTCCTTCGAGACGCCAAAGCGATTGCCGATCTGCTCCAGCGTGCAAGCCCGGCCGTGATCGTCCAGCCCGAAACGCTGACGCAAGATGCTACGCTCGCGGCCATCCAACGTATCCAACATCCGCTCGATAGAGCTCCGCACGGCGACTAGGTAATCGCTCTCGGTCTCATCGGGCCAGCAGACGCCAATCGACTCAAGCAACTCGTCCCGCCCAGTCTGGTAGCGCTCGCGGAGTTGGCGCTGCTGAGGCACCGAGCGTGCGAAGTTCTTCATGAGGGCCCATGAGCCGTACGTGCTGAACTTGAAGCCGCGGCTGTAGTCGAACTTCTCAACCGCCCGCATCAGCGAGATGTTCCCGTCGCTGATGAGCTCGAAGATATCCTGGCCGTTGGTCACGTGCCGCTTGGCGATACTCACGACCAGCCGCAGGTTGGCCCGCACGATCTCATTCTTGACCTTCATCGCCGCTTCGAGCAACTCCTCGATACGGTCCAGCTCGCTGGCCGACACGGTCTCCGGATCGACGTTCGCGACCAACCGCGCCGCCTTGAACTTCAGGTAATTCATCCGGCGGAACAGCTCTACCTCACCCTCACGCGTCAACAGCGGCACGCTGAAGAGATGCGCCAGGTAGGGGGGCAAACCAGCCGGCACTCGCCGAGCCGACGTGCTCAGAGTCTGCCGGCAAACCTCGTCCGGCGCCACCGCCATGATCGTCGCTTCGGCGTCGGCCGCCGTGAACTCCTCGCTATCGATGAACTCAACCTTGCGCACCCGCATGTCCCGGGCCCGCATCTCCGTGATCGTCTCGTACACCCACTTCGCCGGCTGCTCGAAACGCTCGGCCAAGGCCGCGACCGTTGCGCCGTCCAGGTGCGCCTCCCACACCGCCAGTCGGCGATCGTCAGCCTCGACCCGCAGTGGTGATCGATTGAACACGCCGGTCCGCGGGTGAGCCTCGTCATGGTGCTTGAGGATCAGTCGGATCGTCTCTACCGCCCGCCCGCGGCCTTCGGCGATTATCCGGGCGACCGAATTGACCGTGCGCTGCCCACTTTCCACCAACTCTGCCGCCTGCGCGACAACCTTCTCACGCTCGGCCTTGCTGAGCTGCGAGAAGCTGCTCCCGCGCGTCACCAGATCCGTGTTCTGAGCAACGAATCGGCGCAGACAACGTTCGGGGAACATGAGCCGCGTGCGACGGTTGGCCAGCCTGAACCGCCAACCAACCAGACCACGCCCCCGCCACCGGAAGATCGTCTTCGTGCTGACCGCGAATCGCTTCGCCAACTCGGCGACCGTATGAACCGGCTCATGCCAGCCGTCGGCGGGCATATTCGCGTCTTCGCTCAACCCTTCAGCGAGCCCGATCAGGTCGCCAATCAGGCTGTTGCCGTCCAGCAGCCGACCGCTCGAGGTCGACGTCGGACGATACCCCGTGAGCGCGTGACACACGAACTCGTATGGATAGCTCTTCTCCGCCGACACAACCGTCAGCAGAAACTCGATATTCAGGAGTTGCTGTAGCCGCAGGCGCTTCGGCCCGCGCTTGAGTTGTGCGGCGAGATTGCGGATTGGTGCTAGCGTGTACTTTTCCATCTGGCGGCCTCCTTGCGGGCGCATACATTTCACCCGCAGCTCGGTTCGGTCGGAAAGAACCAGATGGATGATAATAAAGCGGGTTGTATAACCGCTCGACCGATCCAGTAGCTTGTAACGGCTTCACTGGTTTCCTGAGACTCGCCGTCACACAAACGACGAGCCTAGTTGTAGTACTAACCCTATTGTCGTCGCCGGGCGCCCTCCCGTCAACAAGAAT
This sequence comes from uncultured Planctomycetales bacterium, assembly GCA_964619045.1. Lineage (GTDB taxonomy): Bacteria > Planctomycetota > Phycisphaerae > UBA1845 > Fen-1342 > JANQFV01. The sequence goes on from CAZUCH010000092.1 coordinate 8,214, forward strand.
CTCGGACTACTGCCGAGGCTTCGGCCCGTCACCGCTCACGGAGCACAAGGTAGTATAGCGCTCCCTCGGCTCCAGTGTGCCCAGCGGTCGCCTCCGCCTGCTCGCCTATGCCCATAAAGATGTCGCAACGGCCAGCAGCCCGAATCGCGCCGCCGGTGTCCTGGTCAAGCCCGAACCCCGCAAACGGCAATTGCGCCAGCTGGCCGCCATAATTGCTTGGTAGCGTGGTGGTTACAAACGTCAACGCACCGCGTGGAAACACGTCCTTGTCGACGGCCAACGTCCGAAACGGCGTTACCGGCGTGTTCAGACTGCCAAACGGCCCGCCAGGCGCCTCCTGGAAAAAAACGTAGCGTGGATTCTTCCAGCAGTAGTGATAGACCTGCTCCGGATGAGCCGCGAAGTAGCGCAGCAGCGTTTGCAGTGAAACCTCATCACGTCCGATAACTCCATCAGCAACCATCGCCTCCGAAATGCCCGTGTATTCGCGGCCATTGTTGCCGACGTAACCAAGCTCATAAAGGCTGCCGTCGGCCAACCGCAGCTTGGCCGAACCCTGCACTGTGATCACGTACGCCTCGAACGGATCGGCCAACCACGCGACCTCGTGCCCCTCCAGCAGCCGGCCCGATTCGATCTCTCTGCGCGAGGGGTACGCCGAATTCAACCCGCCATCGGGACGCCGCTGGCCCAGGATGTGCCCCTCGTCGTTTTTCACCAAATCGGGCGGGAGGGCGTACAGCGGATAGCGAAATCGAGAATCGGGCTCCCGACGACCGTCGAAGATTGGGCAGTAGTAGCCCGTGAAGTACACTGTTC
>CAZUCH010000093.1:0-8994 GCA_964619045.1 uncultured Planctomycetales bacterium
TGACGTATCAGCGTATGCGAAGCCTAGCATCTGCGAGACCTTCGGATAGTAGGTGGCAAACTTGAGCGTGAAGTTATTTCCACCTGACTCTGCGATCTGGAATCTGGCAGCGCTGTTTAGGGTGCACGAGTACGTATAGCCGTTGTCAGTTGCGTCTGTCATTATGCTGGAAACTTGGGCCGCTAACGTGTCGGTGTTGTAAGTCCCAGCAGCGAACGTGCCTGCAAGAAGGGTTGACGGGCTGGCGGATTCGATGAATAGAATTTGACGGCGCGGAGTGTTAACAAATCCGAACTCTGGGCCATGCGCTCCGGTCTGCATTCTCATCGTATACTGACTGTTCCAGAACCCATCTGGTTCATTTAGCGTTGAGCTGTAGGTGTACGCCCTGATCCCGTCTGAGTCAATCGTGCTAGCCGAAGACGTTGCGATACCAGATCTGACAACCTCAACGTCATATTTCATCTGTAGATTCTGAACGCCTCCGATGGTGTATTGATTTGTCATTACGTTAAATCCGTCCTCGTCGTCGTACTGCGAAACGAGTTCGGGCTTTGCAATGTCTTTAGACAGCATCAAGCTAGGAACGTCGAAGATGGTAGTTTCGAGCAGGCGTATCACGCTACCGATCTTGACCGTCCACGTATTAACACCGCTGGGAGTCAGGTCGAGGATCGGGCCACTCCACCAACGAGTTGCGTTGGTGACGTCATCGTCAACCACGCGGTAGATATGACACATCCGGTCTTTCCACGACGGGACGGCTATACGCACCTCCGGGTTGTATCCTTCGTCGTTCCTGTAGCCGATGTGGCGAGCCTTGCGCGAGCCGTACAGTCCGCGAGTCACGCCGCCGAAGACCTTTTCTGCGCTCTGCGATGAACTATAGAACGTCTCGCGCTCGATGTAGAAATAGATCCCATCGGTGAAGTCAAGACCAGACAGGCTACTGCTAACCTCGACCGTTCCCGCTCCGCTCATCGTATCGCCCTGTTCGATGGTCGTCTTGAGGTATAGGCGCGGCTGTGACTTGCGGATAGCAAACAATTCGGTAAGCACGCCCGCGGCGTCATCGGCCGCAGTTCCGTGCTTGTCAACGAGGCTGATAGACATCACGCCGACGTCTGCCTCTCTCTTGTGCGGGTCGATGGAATACTCAAACGAACTCATACCGGATTTCTCGAATGCAGATATGAACGTGCGCCCGTTCCACTCGCCTGCCCCGGTAAATGCTTCGGTCGCTGGGATGACCTCGACGCCTTCGATGGTTATGAAGTAGCCAATATGGCTCATACGGATTTTCTCGCGTCTAGGTTTAGCGTGTAGCGCTCGAGGCCAGGGTCATCGCGCGGAGGGTCAAACGTGAAGTCAACGCCGTCTTGCACCCAGTGGATTGTTGTCCACGAAGTCGTTACCGCCGAGCTTTCATACCAGCGAAACTTGCGGCTGTTGCCAGCCATGCAGAAATCGTAGAGGTCTTCCATCGACTGCAGGCGATTGGTTGACGAATACATATCGTCTTTAGGCGAGTTGCCGATTGTTATGCTAGACATCTCGCGCGTGCTGCCAATCGGGCGCTGCGTTACCGATCCATCTTCGCAGACATTCGACGGCGCGGTATGCTCGGACCCCCATTCGGTCATGTCGGCTAGGTCTGGCCCGTCTGCCTTGAAATAGAATGCCCCGTGATGCTGATACGTAGCAGTGTAAGCCTTCGCCGCATCGTCGAAGTCAACAGCGCCATAGCCTAGCACGTGGCGAGCTGACGTTGTGGTCGTTGCCCCGCTCTGCCATAGCAGGCTGAATGATATCGTGTTGGCTATGTTAATCTTTCCAGTGGTGCTGTTGGTTACCGTGATCGTTCCAGCGCAAACGACTTCCATCCCCGTCTTGACTGCCGCCATGAGCGCATCAACGCTATCGTACGTTCCAGCGGCGATGGTTGCAGCAACGACACCGGCTCCACCGGCTCCACTCTCATTGATGTCCATATACTGATTCGTCGAGCTGATGGGAACGCCCCAGCAGTATCGGCCTAGAGTCAAAGCCATTAGATGCGCCCCTCTAGCTTCGCGCGGTCTAGCGCGTCCTGTATCGTCTTGCCCAGCCCGCCCTCGTCGTGGACGATGCCGGAGTTGACGTTGATGACTACACTGGTTTGCCCTGACGCACCGGGAGCACCTGACGCGGGGCCAGCGAATCCGCCCTTGGCAAACCCGCCGCCCCCACCGCCCCCGACAAGGTACGCCCCAGTCTTGAGCCCAGTTCCGAGGGCGATAAGGGCAAGGCCGGGAGCAAGCGCAGCCATCGAGACGCCTCCGCTCATGTACGCCTCTGCGAATGCGTCAGCAACAACCACGTTGCCGCGAGCAATCGCAAGCGTGCCCAGCATGGACAGGATACCCTGCAAGAACTTCTTTCCCTGCTCCTCTTGACCGCCGAGCATGTTAGCGAACGTCTGACCCATCAGTGAGGCCGTGCCCGTCGCTGCCTGACTCATGATCTGCATGTTCTGTTCATACAGCTTCTTTTGCTTTTCGACTGCCTCTAGCTGTAGCTCGTAATCCTTCTCTAGCCTGAACTGCGTCTGCGCGATCCAGTCATCCGTTCGCGCCTGCTGCGCGTCTGCGAATACGTCATCTATGGCAAGGTTCAATCCGCTAGCGAACTCGCGCGCGCTATCGATTACACTCGATGCCATGTCTCCCGCAGCGCCGCCGCCGCCCTTGAAGAAGTCGATCATCTGCGAGAATCTGCCCTGCCCCTCGAATCGTGCGGCAGGTTCCCCGGCACCACCCTTCGGTATAGTAACGAGGTCTGGAGCTTCGGGCATTTCTTCAGGGATTAGTCCGGCCTTGACCATCTCGGCCTTTAGCCTTCCCACGAAATCGCCAAGTTGCGTAGCACCTCCGGTCAGGAAACCGCCTACCGCTGCCTCAACGTCTCCGGCGGCTAGACCCTTCATCATGCCCTTTAGCCCGCCCTTGCCGAACATCTCCGCTGCCGCCTTGGGATCCTGCATCGCAGTCGCAATCAGCATTCCCATGCTTGCTTCAAACGATACAGAAGTGAGCGTGACGATTGACGAAGAAAGCGCCGTAACCTGCCTCGCCGCGAACTCTGCCATCGGAGCGATTCGGCTTCCGAACGTCGCGGCCAGTCTCGTGCCTGCGTCTGCAGCATCGTTCATTGCCGGTGACAGTGTATCGTAAATGCCTTGCTGCTTTGAATGCGCCTCTAGTGCGAACTTGACGGCGCGAATCAGACCGCGAGGACCGAAGTAGGCAAGAGCCAGGGACATGACAGTGCTGCGAAGTCTTCCCGCTACTGCGCTGTTTTTCACCGTCTGCTTTTCCAGGTCTTTCATCCCGGACTTGGTTTTTTGCGCTGCGTCTCCGAGGTTGCCAAGCGCAGAGTTTGCTTTCTCAGAATCGTTCTTCAAGACTCCAAGCGACTCGCCGGCCTTGACCGCTCCGCTTGTGACCTCATCGTTCAGCCGCTTCATAGCAGCTTCGGTCTGCTGCGCTCCGGTCTGCGATACTCGGAGTTTATAATCGTCGATTACTTCGGTCACTTCAGGGGCTCCTCAAGACGGGATGCGTTGATGCTGAATATGATGTCCATGGCTTGGCAGTATCGGGCGGGTTGATCGTCCCAGCCGCCTGCGTGCGGCAGGACGCCGCTGTCAGCGAGCCGGGCGGAATGCGGGAACCAATGGGAGACCGCAGCGGATACGGACCGCAGGCAATGCCAGCACTCAACCACGGTCCCTCCTATGGTCAGCCGCTCGGGCTGCGCACGCTTGAAGTCAGGGTAACAGCCTCTCCGCTCGCGCCAGCTTTCGTCTTTACTGCAACGCTTGCAGATCCCCGCCTGCTTTTTTATGTTGTCGCGGGCGTGCACCGCGATGGCTAAAAAGTCGCTTCCGTCTCCGAGAGCTTCGACAGGCGGATCACCTTCTCGCCAACATAGAACAGGGCCTGCGCAAACGCGCCCTTGCCGTCCACGTAGCTGTCTGGCAGGGTCTTGCCCTTCCACTTGATATCCGGCCCCTCGATCTCCACGATGGCCAGGCGAGCAGCCTCTAGCGCCATCAGTTCGATCTTGGCTATCGGGAGTTTTCCGCCATCTACTGACAGCTCGCCAAGGGTCGCGCCGTAGCGTGCGCGGATCTGCATGTCCTCGCGGCGCGTCAGTGGCCGGAAGTAGAACCAGGTGATATCCTGGCCCGTCTTAGCCGCCAGTTCCTTGCCCGTGCTGTAGTCCTCTGGCTTGGTTTCAGACGCCTCCCAGTCAATCGCGTCGTCATCTGCCCACGCCGTCACGAGTATGTCACTCGTGTCAATCGGTTCTAGTTTCAGTCCCATGTGTGCCTCCTGTGAATGCGCTACACCAGCGCGAAGATCAGATCATCTTGCGTGGGCTCGCTCGAGCCCGGCTGAACCACGCGGATCGAAAGGGCCTGCCGTCGCTCGCCCTCTGCGTCCTCTGACGCGGGGAAGCTCTCGATGCGCCCGCGAGGGAAGAAAGCGACGAAGGTGTTGCCGACTTCGTTGCCGCTGCGCCAGTAGCACGGCTCCAGGTCGTCGCCCTGAATGAAGTCGTCGTAGTGTTCCGCGTTCTCTAGCAGCGGGTTGCAAGTCATGCGCCCGACGCCACCGCGAACAGAGCGCCCGACGTTACCGCTCACCGCTCCAGTGCTGCTGCGCATACCCTCGACGATGCCCGGGTCGAGCGCCACCGACGCGCAATGCCGATTATCGCCGTTGATGTGCACCTTTCCGTCGTTGCCGAGGATCGCCGCGACCGCCGTGTCAGGCGTGTGTGAGCCGTCCAGGGTAACAGGGTCCGTCTTTGCCCGGTGCGTGTGATGCTGCCCATGAAACACGAAGTTAGCCATCAGGCGCCCGTCGGCGTCGGTCGAGAAGTTCACGGTGCCCAGGCACGAATACAGCTCGTGTCGAATCAGGTCATCGTAGAAGGTGAAGTTGAGCGGGCTGTGCCCGGAGGTCGCGCGCTTGAACGTGGCGCTGGCATACAGGACGTTGCCAGACTTCGGAGCGTCGGACAGCGCTGGCGTCAGGGTCACAGACGTTCCGCCAGCGGTGAGCCCGGTGATGCGCGACACCTCGCCGTTGATCATCACCATGTTTCCGAGCGTATAGTTATTCGCGGTGATGCCAGTCATGACAGTCGTTGTGCAACTTCCGTCAACAGCGTCACCCGTATTGAGCGAGACCGAGCCGTAGATCGACTCAAGCAGCGGCATGATAACCGCCTGCCGCGTCCATGCAACGCCGTCCCCGGCGCCCGTTCCATCGCCGTTCACCTCGATGCTGAAGGTCAGTTCACCCGTGTTGCGACCCGCGATAGCAGGCGGCAGAGGCGCGAATGTGTTGCGCTTCGCAGGGCGGTCAATCGCCGTTGTGCCCGGGGTAAACGAACCTTCCTCGAATGGAACGCACCGCTTGATCTCGTAGAGGTCGCCAGTTGCGATAGTCGCTCCCATCGCGCCGATGGTGGTTGCTCCGCTATCCCCGGTGTACGCCGTGATCTCGGTCATCTTGCCTACGGTCACATAGGTCGCGTAAATGCACTCGGCAAAGTCGCCCATCCAGAAGTTGTCTCCCTCGTAGGTCGAACTGCGCGAGCTGTCCTCTAGCGCCGTACCGGAGACGTTGGCTGTTGCGGAATGCACGAACACGGGGCGCGTGTTGTTCAAGATGCGGAAGCGGGTAGCCGTCGCGACGGTCGCCGGGAACGCCGTGGTGTTGATCGTGCCCGCGGCGGTCTGCGCCGTGATCGTCTCGATGCGCCCCTTCTGCGAGCCGTCCAGGATCTCGATCAGGTAGCCCCTGTGCGTGTTGGCGGTGTCCGTGATCGTGCCACAGTATAGGGTGGTAGCGTTGCCCTCGGCGGAAGTGGTGTACCACTCCGAGGTGCTATCGGCTAACCTGAGATAGAGCGACTGGGTCTGCGTGCACCGGGACACGTAGAGGCTCTGTAGTTCGGTCCGTGCGACTGTCATGACGGGCTAACCTCCTCGGCGGCGCTGTCGGCCTCCGGCTTCGTTTCCTCTGCGGGCTCCGGCTTGGGCTCCGGTTCCTGATCCCTCAAAGCCGCCTTGCGCAGCTCTTCCTGTGCGTCACGTCTCATGCTTCGGCCCTCGTGCGGTAGTAGATCAGGTCGAAGGGCATGGCCCAGATTGCAGCCCTGCCCGCGTCGTCCTGGAAGTGGATGCTACTCGACTCGGTGGCGAACAGGTTGACCCCGCTAACCATGTTGGCACGATTAGTGATCGTGGCGCGGATCGCCCCGTAGTCTTCTGCCGCACGAAGCGGAGACTCGTCGCCCGCGAATCCTGCCATGTAACAGACAAGCACGTTGACTTTCAGCCTTATGCGGTCCTGCCCGTTGCCGTGCCCTTGCAGGATTTCGTCTGCGCCTGGCCTAACCTGGAACCAGCGATCCTGTAAGTTGCGCTCAATCCGCTGCGATGGCGGGCATTTAGTGAACCCATCCCGCACATCGAAGCTAGAGCCCGTGGTTGGCGCTGTGTCCCACGCGAGGGTGGTGATGCTGGTTGCACCACCCGTCGAGGTGAGATCGCAAGCTGTGAGCCGTCTGGCTGCGCCTGACGCTACTATGTGCTTACCGATGATCTCGCTTGCGCCGTGGCTGATGCCGGTAACGTCTCCCTGCGTGGTAGTCCAGCCTGCGAGGAAGGTGCCATCGTCGCCCGGCCCTCGGTCCGTTCTCCCCCATACGCCATTATAAGTGGCGTCCCCGGCTATCAGTGTCTCAATGCGCGTTACTGCGTTTGAAAGCGTCGTCATTTGGTAATCGTGAATCCGCTGAAGTTCGTCGGCGCAGGGTTGCCCGGGTCAACCGCGTCTGACACGCTATAGGCCAGATTCGACAGCACAAGCGATTCCTCTTGCTCCCGTAGCGCCGTGTACACCTCTCGGTCCGACTCCCGCCCCTCCTGGTCCCGCAGGATGCTCTCGATGGCATACAGCGCGGCCCAGTGGATAACCTGGTCCGAGCCTATCAGCAGAGCCGGGCGCGCGTTGCCGTCCTGGTTCGCCTGCTGCCGGAGCCTGCGGTGAACATAGTCAACCGCCAGCCCGCACTTGCGGGACCAGTCCGTCTGGTCAGGCGCTTTGAACTGGGCTAGGTCAGACTCGTAAGCTGTCAGCAAATCGTCGGACAGGGTTATCCGCAGCGGGTTGCGCACCACGTCGAAGAAAATCCGGTCGTGGAACTTGCCGTTAGCGTGCGAGATCGTGATCTTGCCCTGATACGACTCGCCGAGCGCGATGGTCGTGGCCCCGATGGTTGACGTCTGAACGTCGTAGTACACCACAGGAGACGGCGAGCCCTCGATGGACATGGCCACAGCGGACTTGATTGTTGTGCCCGTCGAGGTGAACAGCGTGATCGTCGCGCTTGTGGCTACGACTTCCTTTGGCGGACGTCCAGCGAGCACCCGATAGGTCAGGCGGGTATCCTCTCCCGCTGCGGCGTCAAACATGATTTCCTGACGCCGGTTCGTGCTGACGTATTCGTAGGCCACTACTCGGGCTCCTCTGCCTTCAGCGCCGCCTCTGCCGCGAGCAACGCCGCCTTGACCTGCGCCCACTTCGCGCCCTGCGGGCCGTAGCCCACGGTGGGATTGGCGCGCATGTAGAGCAGGGCGGCGAAGGCTCGGCCCTGGAAGTTGCGGTCTGCCGCCGCCTTCATCTCCATCGCCCGCGCCTTGATGTGGTCCTGCGCCGTGCCGCCGTATTCGGCCACGACATCAGCGAGAGCCGCCGTGGTCTCGGCGTCGAGGGTCAAGTCTGCGGCGTCCGTCTGCGGGATGCCCACGATTGCGCCCGCGACTGCGGCTGCGCCGAGTGCTGCGATGATTCCGAGTTTCTTCATTGCTATGCTCTCCTAATCCCACTGTGCGTAGAGGTGATCGACTTCGACCGTCTCGGCTACGTTGCCCTCGGTGCGGACACCATAGAACAGATACATGTCGCCGTGATCGTTGGCGACTGCGGCAGCCACGGTGGCCTTGAGCACCTCGTCAACGTAGAACCGAGCCACGCCCGCGCTCGATAGTCTGATCGTCAGTTCTTGGGTCGTGCCCGCAGTCGGGCCGACGGCCAGGCTTGCGTCGGTGCCGCCGCCGCTTGAGTGCCACCAGTTGACGTTGTCGGCGCTGTAGTCAAACCAGAAAAATGCGTAATCAGTCCCGGCGGCGGGCGCGTTCGGCGTGTCGCTAAAGCCGAAGAACACTTCCTTGCCAGCGAGGTCGGTGTCGAGCGTGATGTGAACATCAGCAGTCGGCTGGATCGCGCGGGAGAAATAGTCGTCTCGGGTGGCGGTAATTTCCTGGTCGTTGGTGTTCGCGTTCGTGGTCAGCGCGGTTACGCCACCCATCCCGCCGCCGGCCTTCATTGCGTTACTGCCGCCGCCACCGTCAACGTCGAACGTAGTCAGATCCCATACAGTGCCGTAGATAGCAGAGGTCCACAAGAAATTCTCGCGGAAGAAATGACGTTCTGTGTGAATGTCGCCCGTGATCTTGACATCACCGTCTAGCTTGATGCGGTTCAGAATCGTCGTCGCGCCGGTGCCCACACCCGCCGCATCGCCGCCCGTGGACAGCACGAAGTCGGTGCCGTCGTGGGTGATGCTGCCCCACTCCTGGTTGGATACCGCTGCGGACAGTGTGGAGTGCCAGAACACCGTAGGAGTAGCCGAGAGCGCTTCATGATCGTGATCTACCGCAGTGTTGTTTGTGTCCGTGAAAATTAAGTTGCGATTACTAGATCCTCCAGTGCCGAAGCCTACGATCGTTCCGTCGTCTGCCCCCGGAACTACCTTTAGGTAGTTTGAGCTTCCTACAAAAAGTCCGCCCGATGCCGTGATAAAAGAGCCGGAAACATTCCCTGCAGCAACAATACTTCCGGCCGCGTCGACCGCGCCTGCTTCGCTAACCGC
>CAZUCH010000094.1:0-8969 GCA_964619045.1 uncultured Planctomycetales bacterium
GTCAGACAGCGCGCTGCTGATCGGCACAGCGCGATTGCGTCTCGTCTTCGGCTGCCAGAATTCGCTCTCGATCGTCTTGGCTCGCACGTGGATGAGGCGTTTCTCCAGGTTGACGTCCCCGTCCATCAGCCACAGTGCCTCCTCGCGACGCAGCCCTGCATAGATATAGACGGCGACCATGGCATGCATGAGAGGGGCCGGCTCCAGCGTCTTCAACTGTTGCTCGACCTGTCTGAGCGACAAAAACCGGATCTCCGGCGCCGCCTCGCGTTGCCGCTCGACGCCGTCGGCCGGGTTTGGATAGCGGCGGTCCCGAGCCCGGAAGGCGTGGTGCTTGGTCGCGTACGTGAAGAGGCGGTGGAGGATCTGTCGCGTGCTGTTTGCCGTCTTCGGTGACCACTCGTCCTCTCGAATCCTGGCGGCGATGAATTGGTTGATCATCGCAGGCGAGACGTCTTCGAGCATCGCGACTTTTATGTGTGCGTGAGCGTATCGGTCGACTGGACGCTTCGGCGAATCCGTCTTGGCGGCACCGCCGGGCAAGCCAAGCTCAAGGGCCGGGCAGATTGGCCCGAAGAACACGCGTAATCGACTCACGTCGTTCTTGTAGGACTTGAACGTGCGCGTCAGCTGCATGTGCTCGCAGAAGCTCTGCAGCACCATGCGAATGGGCAGGCGGCTCGACAACTGCAGATCGCCAATCGCCAGTTCGTACTCAAGTCGCTTCAGCTTATCGCGTGCCACTCGCTCGATCTTCGTGCGTAACGACTTCTGGAACTGCCGGTTGTTCACCCAGTAGCTGACCCAGTAGAACTTTCCTCGCTTGTAGATAGATGCCATGACAGCCGGACCTCCGGGCCTCCGGGCCTCTTGGCCCAAGCGTAACCCAAGCTGTCTCTGCGGGGATGTCATACGCATGACGTGTCGCTGACGAAGCAAAGCACCAAGACAAAACCGTTACATTTTGCCGCGTCGCATCGTCCGCGCAAGAAGACAGGGACGGCTAAGTGGCCGTCCCTGCGTGACTTACGTGATTAGCGGGGGCAGGACTCGAACCTGCGACCTCCGGGTTATGAGCCCGACGAGCTACCAACTGCTCTACCCCGCAGCCACGCCGGTAGTATACCTCGGCCGACGCCCTTGTCAAACGCCGCCTGAACCACATTGCCCCGCGCATCCGTTCGGACCTGCCGGCCAGTCTGGCGGATCACGCAAGCCGCCCTGCCGAGCACGACGACTACCACCCGGCCCGCGTCAGATTGGTCCGAGCAGTGACTTCGTCGGACCACCGCCCCGAGCTGCACTCGAGCTCTCAGCCACGCTTGCCAAGTGCGGGGCATATGGCTGAGGGGGGGGGGACATACGCTTGCGGGAGGCGGTGCAGAGGGTACATTACGGAGCATGAATATCAGCAAAGACACAATATCGACAGCGGTGCGCCGCGGGCGACTCGGTCGCCTCGTCGTAATTATCACCGGGGGTTTCGTGCTGAGTTTCGCCTCGGCTGCTGAGAAGTGGCCACCAGTGGAGCCGCTGGAGCCGCAGTCGAGCGTGACCGAAGCGGCTCCCTTGCCCGGATCCATCACGGCCGAAGCGCTCGGCCAGGGCCGTTGGCGTTGTACGTTCCGCTTCCATCCGCCGGTCGAAGCGGGGCAAGTGGCCTTGTCCGGATCGTTCAACGGCTGGGATCGGCACGCTCTCAAGATGGACGGACCCGACGCCGGCGGCAATTGGTCGGCCTCCATCGATCTCGAAACCGGCGTCTACCAGTACAAGTTCCTGGTTGACGGCGCGACGTGGTTTACCGATCCCGTCAATCTGGGGCGCGTCCCCGACGGCTTTGGGGAATTCAACTCGTTGGTGCGCCTTGGCCGGCTGGCCCAGATGCGGTATTCCGACGCACAGGTCGGTGACGGGCAGGTTGACCAACTGGGGCTCGAACACCGGCCGCCGCTTCCGCTCTACATCCAGCCCACAGACGACGGGGACGTGTCGATCCGCTACCGCACGTTGGCCCACGATGTGCGCGCGGTGCAGGTTGCCGTGCGCGGCGGCCAGACGATGAGCATGCGACTCGTCTCCCAGGGCCCGCTGTTCGCCTATTACGAGGCCACCGTCCCTGTGCCCACGCGCTCCGGGGCGCACTCGCCCAAGGTGCGCACCTTGGCGTACACCTTCATCCTGGACGACGGCGACGGGGCTGTCGGTGATCCCTACACCTATCGGCACAGCTTCACCGACGAGAGCCGCTTCGAGACGCCCGAGTGGGCTCGCCATGCCATCTGGTATCAGATTCTGCCTGACCGTTTCCGCAACGGCTCGGCGGGTAACGATCCGGAGTCGTTGCGCCCCTGGACCAGCGACTGGTTCGCCACGTCCCCGTGGGAAGGCGGGGACGGCCAGTCCTTCTACGAGTTCTTTGTATTCGAGCGTTTTTATGGCGGCGATCTGGCCGGGCTGGAGTCCCAACTGCCGTATCTCAAGGAGCTGGGTGTCAACGCCCTGTATCTGAACCCGGTCTTCTCGGCCCCATCCAACCACAAGTACGACGCGCGCAGCCTGATCCACGTGGACGACGGGTTCGGCGTCGGGGCGGGCTACTTCGGGATCGCCGAGCAGGAAGACCTACTCGATCCGTCCACTTGGCGATGGACGCCCAGTGACGAGCAGTTCCTGGCTTTCCTAGGCATCGCGCACCAACAGGGCTTCAAGGTCGTGATCGACGGCGTCTTCAACCACGTCGGCGTCGAGCATCCGGCGTTTGTCGATGTTCGTGACAACGGACGCCAGTCGCGCTACGCCGAGTGGTTCGACGTCACCTCGTGGGAGCCGTTTGAGTACAAGACGTGGTCGGGCTTCGACTACATGCCGGTCTTCAAGAAGAACCGGTACGGCTATGCGACGGACGCTGTCAAGCAGCACATCTTCGCCATCACTCGGCGCTGGATGGATCCGAATGGCGACGGCGACCCCAGCGACGGCGTGGATGGGTGGCGGCTCGACGTCGCCGGCGATATTCCGCGCCCCTTCTGGGTCGAGTGGCGCAAGCTGGTCAAGGAAATCAACCCCAATGCTCTGATCACGGCCGAGGAATGGCACCGGGCCGACCGTGTGCTCGACGGTCAGCAGTTCGACGGCGTGATGAACTACGAGTTCGCCAAGACCGTTGCGCGCTGGATATTCAACCACGAGCAGAAGATCGCGACCAGTCACGCCGTGGCCCAGTTAGCCGAATTGCGGCTGGCCTATCCGGACGAAGCCTCTTACGTGCTGCTGAACCTGCTCGACAGCCACGACACCGACCGCGCGGCGTCGATGGCTCAGAATCCTGACCGCGAGTACGACCGCGAGAACCGCGTACAGGACCACAATCTGCGCTACGATAACGGCAAGCCGGCCCCTGAGGCCTACGCCCGAGCGCGGCTCGCCGCTCTGCTTCAGATGACCTACGTCGGGGCCCCGTTGATCTACTACGGCGACGAGGTCGGCATGTGGGGCGCCGATGACCCGACCTGCCGCAAGCCGATGCTCTGGAAAGACCTCCAGCCATACGAGAAGCCCGAGGAAAACTCCGTAATGGAAGAACACCTCGACTTCTACAAGCGGCTCTGTGCCCTGCGCCGGGGTCATGCCGCGTTGCGAGTGGGGACGTTCCGGACGTTATTGGCCGACGATGCCCAGGATGTCTGGGTCTTCGAGCGCGTCAGCGGCGACGAGCACGTCTTGGTAGCCCTGAACGCTTCGGGCCTATCACGCCAGGTTGAGATTCCGCTGCCTGCCGGTGCCCCGCGGCAATGGCATTGTGTCTTCGGGGAGTTAGGGGACGTTGGCGCGAATGCCCAGGGGGATGTTCCGCTGACGGTTCCCGCCATCGGCGGTGTCGTGCTGACCGGGGACTAAGGGTATTGAGGGGGGACTGTGCCGCAGGGTCGCATCTGTGCGCCTGTGGGCAGACCTGGGGGGTTATGGGACTCACATTGGCGCCGCGACTACGCACGTAGCGTCACGACTTGGCCGATGATACTCGCAGTAGGCCCGCGCTGGCACAAGATCGCCGGCGGGACCGGTATCTCGCAGACTGGGAAATGATGCCGCTTGGCGCGGCAACAGGGCCCCGTAAGTGTGGGAGTCGGCGGTGTCCGATACGAGCGACAAATCGAATCAGCCGTTCGTCGTAGCGGTTGGCAGCGATCGCCTGAAGGCCGTCGTCCGCGTTTCTGAGGCGGTGCGGAACGGGTCCGGTGCGACGGTAGACCAGATCATCGCCGCCTTGGAAGCAGCCCAGGTCGCCGTGGACGATGCCGTGCGCGCGCGCGCGGAGCAGTTGGCGGCATTGTGTACGGCCGCTGTGGGGCAGCCTGAGGCGGAAGTGCCTGAGCTGTTCCTGGTCGCGCAGGGGCGGGCGCCGACGGACGCGACGGATGGTGATTTCGAATGGGCGCCGGAGCTGGCGGACAAGCTGGCGACGCCGGGGCCGGGCGATCGGATCGACTACTTCGCTCAGAACTCGATTATCACCGTGGCGGCGGGAGTGACGATCGGCCGGGTCATCGCGCCACGAGACGGTCGGCCGGGGCGGGACGTTTTCGGCGCTGAAATCGCGCCTAGCAAGCCGAAGGGCGAGCCTCTGCGCCTGGGTGCGAACGTCAAGCCATCCGACTCCAGCCCCGACGAGATTGTGTCCGAGAGTGACGGCCGCGTGCTTCACCAAAACGGCGAGGTTCAGGTTTCCGAAGTGCTGGCGATCAGTGGCGATATCGACTTCGATTCCGGCAGCATCGACGCGTGTGTTGACGTAATCGTTCACGGCACGGTCCGCGCGAACTTCAAGGTCCACACGACGAAGTCGTTGAGTGTCGACAAGGTCGTCGAGGCGGCGGACGTGCATGTTGGGGGAGACTTGGTTGTTCGGGGTGGGATATTCGGCCAGGAGCAGGCTGGGGGCACGCGGGTGGGCGGCAACGTGGTGGTGCAACTGCTAAGCGAGGCCGACGTGCGCGTCGGCGGAGACTTGCGCTTCAACAAGGAGGCTCTCAACAGCCATACGCACGTCATCGGGCGTGTGATCGCCGAGCGGGGGACGATCATCGGCGGAGAGACCTACGGCCGGGAGGGTATCGAGGTACGCACGGTCGGCAGCGAGGCGCAAGTTGCAACATCCATCGCGACGGGCATCGAAGTCAACACTCTGCGGCGTGTGCGGCGGGCGGAGAAGGACGTCCGGCAAATGGAGAAGTCGGCCGGACAGATTCGGCAGGCGGTCCAGCCGTTGATGGCGAACATGAAGCGACTGCTGCCGGCCCAACGAGAGCGCGCAACCGAACTACTGTGCAAGGCGGACGAAATCGAGATGCAAGTGACCGACACTCAGGAGGAGTCCGAGCGGCAACTCCGCGCGGCGTCGCCACAGGGCAGCGCCTGTATCCTGGTTAGCGACGTCCTGTACACCGGAACCCATATCGTGATCGATGGTCGGGATATCCGACTGCGGAATGATCTGCATGGGCCAGTCAAGATCGAGATAAGGAAAGTCGAGAATGTGACCGAGATGGTGGCGGTGAACCAGCGAACCGGGTCGATAACGGTATTGCCGACCACCGGGGTGGACCTGGACAGCCCGCCAACGGACGAGTCAGACAAGAGCGAGACCAATTATGGAACCAAGCAGCCCGCAGCCAACGACCGAACAGCCTGACCTGGCCACAATCGCAGTGGACATCCTCGGCGACATGGCCTTCATGGTAACCGATGACGTGCCGTCGGAGGTGCCGCCGGGCACGGTCTGGATGCAGGCCGAGGTCGGCTACAGCGGCCCGCGCGCTGGGCACATCACGTGTTGGTGTACGCGAGAGTTCGGGGCGAGCCTGGCAGCCAACCTGCTGGGGATCGACGTAAGCGACAGCGAAGCGGAGGTGGGTGCGGAGGACGCGCTGCGCGAACTGATGAACGTGCTGTGTGGACAGTTGGCGACCGCGTGGTACGGCACGGAAGCAGTCTTCGATCTGACCATACCGACTGTCGCGGAGTGCATCGAATTGCCGGAGTGCGTGGGGGCTTCCGATCGGGAGCATTGCCAAGTCTCCATCGAAGGCGAGGCACTGTTCCTGGCTCACGAGCAGGCTGGGTAGTCGGCGCTGACCGCCCCGTTTCTGAAGGTGACACATGCCCACCGCTACAGAAGTACACGATCTGACCAAGCAGGAGTACGAGCTCTTTCGCCGATTGGTCTATGACCACACCGGGATCAACCTGGGCGATGCAAAACAGCAACTCGTGCGCTCCCGGCTGGGGAAGCGCCTGCGCCAGGGTGGGTTTGGCTCGTACCGGGCGTACTACGAGCACATCAAGCGCGACACAACCGGAAAAGAGCTGGGCGAGCTGGTCGACGCCATTTCCACCAATACCACGCACCTGTTTCGCGAGCAACAGCACTTCGAATTCCTGGGCGGCGTGCTTGGCAAGTTGCTGGACGATCGCAAGTGGCGAGCGATCAACCGGGAGCTGCGTGTCTGGAGCGCGGGGTGTTCGAGCGGCGACGAACCCTACTCGATCGCCATGACGGTCGATGACGCGTTGGGCACCAATCTGGGCTGGAGGCTCCTGGCAACAGATATCTCCACGCAAATACTGGAGAAGGCCAAGGCCGGCATCTATGAGCCGCATCGGCTTGGGACCGTACCGCCAGAGTACAAGCGTCGATACCTGGTTCGAGCGGCGGGCGATCAGGGCCACATGCAGATGAGCCCGACGCTGCGCTCCAAGATCACGTTTGCCCGGCTGAATCTGATGGACGATCGATTCCCCTTCCGACAGGGCTTCCACTTCATCTTCTGCCGCAACGTGATGATCTACTTTGATCCACCGACGCAGGAGACACTGGTGGCCAAGTACACAGCCCACCTACAGCCGGGTGGGTACCTGTTGATCGGGCACTCGGAGAGTCTCAGTAACATCCAACACACGCTGAAGTATGTTCGACCCACGGTGTACCAGAAACCCGAGGCCTGACGTCTGAGAAGCGCTGCTCGGAGCATCGATGCCCAGGCGGTTGGTTGAGCGCGTAGCGGTGACGGGATCTGCGCGCAGTGGAGAGTAGCGGGAGTCGTGGCATGATACGGCCGCCGGGCCCATACCGGGTGCTCATAATCGACGATTCGCCGACGCTGGCCCGCGTATTGGCGACCGGTCTGGAACGTTGCGGCGGCATTCGGCCCTTCGTTTGCGGCGGTGCCGTGGACACGGTGCGCGATAGTCTCCTGCGGATCCACCCCGAGGTGATCGTGCTCAACCTGTCGCTGCGCCGTGGCGACCCGCTGAATCTGCTCGACCGACTGCAGGCCCATTATCCCGTGCCGCTCTTCGCCTTGGCGCGCGGCGCGAATCGCGACGCCAACCGCGCCCTGGAGGCGCTCGATCGCGGCGCACTCGAGATCCTGGTGCAGCCGGCGTGCGATGGCGGCGCCCAGGAGACATTCATCGGCGGTCTGGCGGTAAAGATCCGCACGGCCATCCTCACGGCGCGGCCGCTTGTTACAGGGGTGGCGGATGTTGCCGAGGCGGCACCTGACTGCGACCCGCGGTTCGATCCCACACAGTACCTCGTGGGTATTGGAGCATCGACAGGAGGCACGCACGCCCTGGAGGAACTGCTGAGGCAGACTCCGGCCAATTTCCCAGCGATCGTCATTGTGCAACACATGCCGGCCGGTTTTACCCAGACATTTGCGGCCCGGCTCAACGACCGCAGCGCTGTCACGGTCAGCGAGGCCAAGGAGGGACAGATGGTGGGGCCGGGACAGGCCGTCGTGGCGCGCGGCGACACGCACTTGATCGCACGGCCGAACGGTCGCGGGTGGTGCGTGCGCTACACTGACCAACAACTCGTCGGCCGACATTGTCCGAGTGTTGACGTGCTGTTGGAATCGGTGGCCGGGGCTGCCGGCTGCAATGCCGTGGGCGTGTTGATGACCGGCATGGGCGGCGACGGGGCGCGGGGGTTGCTGGGCATTCGGCAAGCGGGCGGCCTCACAGTCACGCAGAACCAGCAGTCATGCGTGGTGTACGGGATGCCCAAGGTGGCGGTCGAACTGGGAGCCTCAATGTACTCGGCGACGCCGCGGGACACGCCGGCCCTCGTGTTGCGGAAGCTGGAAGCGCGAGAACGCTCTGGGGATTGCCAGCGGACCTGGCGCGTCTAGGCTTGCTCGGTTCCGTCGCGCAAGGCCAGGTAGAAGCCACGGCGGCGTGCTCGCAGGATGTCAGCGTGGTACTCGCGGGCCTTCTCCAGATTGCGCAGCGCCATCGCCGCTCGGCGCTCGGGGGCACTAACGACGTCGTGGATCGCACCAGCCAGCGAATCGACGGACCCGGGGGACACTAGATCACGCGGCGGCAACAACTCAGGAATGCCGCCGACGTCACTGGCCAGGCACGGCAAACCGCGGGCCATGGCCTCGATCAGGGCTCGTGGCAAGCCCTCCGTACGAGATGGCAGGACGAAAAGGTCGGCGCTGTCCAGCTCCGCCCGTACCGCGGCCCCTGCCGGTAGGCGACCCGCGAAGCGGACTCGCTCGCCCACGCCGCGCCGGGTCGCCAGGCTCTCCAATTCGCGGCGGTGGCGACCGTCGCCGACGATCGTCAGGTGCAAGTCGAGACCTCGCTTGACGTTGATGGCCAGGGCCTCGATGAGCACGTCTGGCGCCTTGTAGAGCTGGTCCAGTGAGCCGATCAGCAACATCCGGAACGGCTTGCCGGCCGGCTGTGCGGCCGGCGGCTGCTCCACGAAGGCCTCATCGCCAAGCTCGATGCTCGAATAAGACGTGGCGTAAGCCGTCGGGCCGGCGGGGTAGCGGCTTTGAAGAACGCCGGCGGTCACGTAGGCCACGGCGTTGGCGGCGGCGCATTGGCGGCGCAGGTTGCGCGGATACCACCAGCGCATCAGCGGCCGCAGCAGCGAGCGGACGCCGCCG
>CAZUCH010000095.1:0-8944 GCA_964619045.1 uncultured Planctomycetales bacterium
GTAGCCCTTGGGCTCCATGCGGACTTTCCCCGCCGCCTTGGCGTCGCGCATCGAGCCGGCGGCGCGCAAGTCCTCAAAGGCAACCGTCTCCGCCTTGATGAAGCCGCGGGCCAGGTCACTGTGGATCTTGCCCGCCGCCTCGACCGCCGTCGTGCCCTTCGGATGCGGCCAGGTGCGAACCTCCTCGGGGCCGGCGGTCATCATGAACATCATCCCCAGCGCGTTGAAACAGCAGCGCACGATCCGGTCGCGGGCCAAGGCCCCTATCCCGTAGTCCTCCATGAACGCCGGTCGATCCTCGGCGTCCATCTGGATCAAGTCGGCCTCCAACGACGCGCACACCGCGATGGTGTCCGCCGCGTGCGGATCGCGAATAGGCGGGTCCGCCCCGATTTGCTCTTCGCCGACGTTGACCAGCACCACGACTGGTTTGCGCGTCAGGAACCCGAAGCCGCGCACCATCTTCTCCTCGAAGCCGGGCTGTATGATTGTGGCCAGCGGCATCTCGTTTTCGAGCGCATCGCCGCAACGCCGGAGCAGTTCCAGCTCGTGTTTCTGCTGATCGCGGTCCTTGCTGGGCTTGGTAATCGCTTTTTCGAGCTTCTCGATGCGACTGGCGCAGATGGTGAGGTCGGCACACAGCATTTCATCGCGCAGCATGGCCAAATCACGCTGCGGATCGATGCTGTCACCATGGACCGGAACCGATCCCGATTCGAACGCCCGCAGCACGAGAATGAGTGCATCGACTTGGCGCAAAGTCGGCAGGTGCTTTTCCAGGCCCGCCTTCTCGACGTCGCCCTCGGCACTTCCCGGCAGATCGACGAACTCCAGCGTCGCCTCGGTGCGCTTCTTGGGCTTGAAAATCTCCTCGAGGATGTCCAGCCGGGGCTCGGGGATGTGGACGGCGGCGAGGTTCTCCTCAGCCGGCTTCAGGTGGTCCGCCGATACACCTGATAAGGCCATAAAGGTGGCGGTCTTGCCTGAGAATGGAAACCCGACGATCGCAACTCGCATGGTAAGCTCCGTATCCAGGCCGCCACAGCCCGGCGGCGGTGCAGTGCCCGCGCCGGCCCACAGGTTGTGGCCGCCGACACGGTGTGTATGATATCTGAACTCGCGTCCAGCGCGTAGCCTGGGGCGCGGTGCCCTTTGAAGCGCTAGTCCATCCAGCCAGAGAGGTTGCAGCCCACAATGCGAGTAACAACACTAGCTACAATCGCGATCGGCACGCTGCTGTTGGCCGGCGGATGCCCGCCCGAGATCTTCAACAACGCGCTGCCCACCACGCTAGAGGACATCAACCAGATTCGCGGCGACAGCAGCCTGAGCACCCAGGAGAAACGCACCCAACTTGGAGCCTTGGGCATCGCGCCGCTGACCATCAACGCTCTGTTGAATTCCGAGCGACTGGGCAATCAGTACGGCGGCGACCTGGGGACCGCCTATGCCAAGCTCATCGCACCCAACCTGCGGTCCCTGACGCCGGACGAGGTGCAAATCTTCGGCGACGAGGCCACCGCCGTAATCGACGACGACACCGTGCTCTCGATTGCGTTGACCGATGCCGAAGCCCTGGCCATCACGACGTTCTTCGATGACAACGGCCTGTTGACGCCCGACGAGTTGGAGGCCTACCTGGACAACACGGCCAACACCGTACCTGACACGATCCCCGACGACGTGCTGCGGGGCCTATTCGTTGATTTTGACACTGATCTGTTACTCCCGGAACTGCCATAAGGAGACTGTCGAGATGCAAACACGGAAGTTAATCGTCATTTGTGTGTGTGGTGCGGTCATGCTGACCTTGTGTGGCTGCGGCCCGTTGCCCTGGTCGCGAACCGGCAACCAGGGTGGCAGCACGGTTGTGACTCTGGCCCCTAAGCTGATCGGCATCGCCCAGGGCACAACCTCGTTCCAGGCCTTGAACCCAGATGATATCCAGGTCATGACCGACATTGCTGGCGGGTTTGCCGGCGTCAACATCCCGTCGGTCAGCGACGACCTGGCCCAGGCGACCGTCGACCTGGCCGCGGCCAACAACGTCAACGATTTCGACGACTTAGCCGCTCTGGCTACTCAGGTGGCCGCCGACCCAGGGTCGCTCGTGATCCCGGACACCGTCACTGCCGAAGTCCTCGCCGAGGTTGCCGCCCTGATGGAGGCGCTCGCCGCTGTAGACCCGAACGACATCGCAGGCGCGTTGCAGTAGCTTCGCCCTTGTACCAAATCCCCTTGTGCTGGCGGCGTGCCGCAGCCTGTGTTGACAGGTTCCCGCGGCACGCCGCGTTTCTGGCCGCCGGACGGCTCACTCGGCTCTCCCACCTGGCCGCACTAGCGACTATCATTGACAGACTCGACAGCGACGTTCGTGTCGCGCGAGACCAGGCAACAGTGAGCTGAGTTGGCCAATGTTCACCGGGATCATCGAACATGTCGGCACGATCGTCGGGCTGGAAGCCACGCCGCGCCACCACGCCGGCGGCGCGCTCGCCCACCGAGTCGGCATCGAGCTGGCCCACCTGGCCGACGGGCTGCGGCTCGGCGCCAGCGTTGCCGTCAACGGGGTGTGCCTGACATTGGCCGAGCTGCGCGGCAGCGTCGGCGGCTTCGACGCGGTCCCCGAGACCTGGAAGCACACGACCTTCGGCCGGCTCAGGGTCGGCGATCCGGTCAATCTGGAACGTGCGCTACGCGTCGGCGGCGCCCTGGACGGGCACTTTGTTCAGGGACACGTCGACGGCATCGGCACTGTGGATCGTATCGACCGCGAGCAAGGGCAGTGGAAGCTGTGGATCGCGACCGACGCCGATCTCATGCCGGCCATCGTGCCCAAGGGCTCGGTGGCGCTCGACGGCACCAGCCTGACCGTGGTGGACGCGGCCGGCGGGCGTTTCTCCGTCGCGCTCATTCCAACGACCATCGATTCGACGATTATCGGTCGCAGACAGCCCGGCGACCAGATCAACATTGAGACCGACATCATCGCCCGGCTCGTAATCACACGCCTGGAGGCGTTGGTCGGCGGGGCGGCCACTGGCGGCCTGACGCTGGAGAAACTGCGCGACCAGGGGTTCCTGTCATGACGCAGCCCAAGCCGAATGCCGCCGGCGAGTGCCCACTGATCGGCATCAGCATGGGTGATCCGCTCGGGATCGGGCCTGAGATCATCGTTAAAGTCCTGGCGGATCCAGAGTTGCGCGCCAAGGCCCGTTTCGTGGTCTTCGGCCTGCACGACATCCTGGAGGTGGCAGCAGACAGCGCTGAGATTGGCTCCTACTGGTGGCGTAGTCCCTATGAACCCGCAGTCCGCGTTGGTCGGGGTGTCCTGGTGGCGGATTTCGACGAGCTGCCCCCCGTGCGGGCCAATGGCAAACGGGAACCGGACGCATTGGCGGGACACGCCTCGTTCCGGTTCGTCGAGGAGGGGATTCGGCACCTGCGCGAGGGGGCGATCGACGCTCTCGTGACCGCTCCCATATGCAAGCATAGTTGGCAACTGGCCAAGCACCGCTATCAGGGGCACACCGACTTGCTGGCTCGCACCTTCGAGGCTCGCCGCGTGAATATGCTCTTTGTGGCACGCAACCTGCGCGTCGCGCTGGCCTCCGACCACGTGCCGCTGTTCGAGTTGCACAACAGCTTCACGATCGGCATGGTTCATCAGCCGATCGACTTGTTGGACCACGCTCTGCGCGAGTTGTTTGGCGTGGAGCGCCCGCACATCGGCGTGCTGGGGCTGAATCCGCACGCGGGCGAGGAGGGTCTGCTCGGGGATGAGGAACGCCGCATCATTGAGCCGGCACTGGGGCTGGCACGTAATGCGGGCATCCACGTCAGCGGTCCGCTACCGCCCGACACGGCCTTCGTTCCGGATGTCGTACGGGGTTTTGATGGGTTGGTCGCGATGTATCATGATCAGGGGCTGATACCGGTCAAGATGCATGCGTTCGACGAGGTGGCCCAGATGACCCTGGGCTTGCCCCGCATCAGAACGAGTCCCGGTCACGGGACGGCATTCGACATAGCGGGCAAGAATTGCGCCAACCCGGGGGCCATGCGGGCCGCGATCGACTTGGCCATCGATCTGGCGCGCACAGGTAAGGCGCAGCGCGACGTCGCGATTCCGACGGTCTAGCCGAAGAACTGGGGCACGTACTCGATCAAGGCCTTGACTGTCGTCGCCGTCTCCTCGGAGTCGGCTTGCAACGACTGGATGAAGGCCTGGATGAAGGTTGATGTCAGGGTGGTGGCGGCGGTACCGACGCCGCCCAGCACGGTATCGCGCACGCCTGTATCACACCCCTCCAGGGCCAACAGGCCGCCGCCGGCGGAAAAGGTCATGAGCCACAGGTGGGTGCGTTTGAGCATGGCTGACATGCGAGTCTCCTTACTGGTGGTCTGCCGCACGTCATCCTGTTGCGGCCGGGGCATACTTACCAAAGCGCCGCTCGAATGCCGCGACACCTAGTAGCTATCGGCGGCGCGGGGGCGCGGGTTTATCGGGGCCGAGGGTGAACGTCAATCCTCACGTCTGCTCGGTCGGTTCGGGCTCGTCAGGTTCGGGCTCGGGCTCGGGTTCGGGCTCGGGCTCGGGCTCAGGTTCGGGCTCAGGCTCAGGCTCGGGCTCGGGCTCCGGCTCCGGCTCGGGCTCAGGCTCGGGTTCGGGCTCGGGTGCCGGCGGGGGCGTCGGTCTGGGCATCCTCGTCGGCTGGGCCTTGTGTGGTGCTTCCTTGGAGGCCTTCTTTGGAGCCTGTTCGGCCACCTTTCGCTGAGCGCGTGTGGGAAGCTTCTCCAGTCGTGGTTTGAGTTGGCGCTCGAAGATCTCGTCGATCGGCTCCATCAGCTTCGTCTTGCGTTCGCGAATCTTGGCCAACTCGGCCAGTTTGTCCTTCTCCTTGGACGAGCCGAGTTCGAGCAGCTTCTTGTCGAGACGTTCCATTTCGGGCTTGCGCTTGGTCATGATGCGTTCGGCCCGTTCCTGGCAGTCCTTCAAGATGGCCTGGGCGCGCTGGGTCTGACCTTCGTCAAGCTGGTATTTGGTGATGAACTCGCGCACATAGGTTTCCCACTGGCTTTCGAAATCGGTCGCCTGGCGAGGATTCTTGCCACGTGCCCGAGAGCGGTCGCGGCTCGGACGGTCGGGTTCGCCCGCCTCCGCGGGTCCGGGGCGCCGGATGGGGTTGACGCGTGTGGGCTTGGGGTCGCGCCGTTGCGTCGGCTCGCTGGGTGGACGTCGCACGTCGGGTGCCGGCGGCGGCGAATCGGGGCCAGGGATGGGCTCTGCTCGCGAAGTATCGGGCCGCGGCGCCTCGGGGCCGCGGCGGAACTCCTCGATAGACATCTCGCCCGCAACAATTCGTGCCAGTTGATCCTCGGTCATCTCAAAGCTCTGGTACATCAGCCGCAGGTCTTCGTCGTGGATAACGCGTTGCTCTGGGGTGAGGATCTCGCGCCATTCGTCGTTGCCGACCACAATGAGGTCTTTGGCTTCCTCGTAGAGCGGCAGGGCGCGCTTGCCCCAATCGATGAGCTGCTCGGTGGTGACGTCGGCACCGCTACGGACCGCGAAGAGCTCGTCGATGAGCTCGTATGCCAGCTCCCGGTGCTCTTCCAGGAAATCGTCAGCCTTCAGCTTCAGGAATTGCTGGGTGAACTCATCCTGCTCGTCGCTCAGGTTGTACTTGCGCGCCAGGAAACGGGCGTGGTTGTCGATTAGAGATTCGATGTTGATCAGCCGGCTGAAGCCGGGCTGGGCACTCTCGCCCTCGTCCTGGGCCCGCGCGACGTGGACGGGGCCGGCCAGTAGCACGGTAATCGTGGATAGCATAAACAGGCGGAATAGCATGCGCATAACTCCCATAGTTTGGCCGCCGCTCGACCATGATCGACGACCATCGTTCATCTTTCATGCATCGGTATTATAAGCTAATGTAGTCAAGGGGTTGCAATATGGGGGTTGTTGGTAGTCGTGTGGAGGCGAAATGCCGGGACCGCTCCCGAAACCTCTGGCGTGCGTTTTCGATCTCGATGGGACGCTGGTTGACTCCATGCGCGACATCGCCGCGGCGCTCAACTACTGTCTGGAATTGCTTGGTCTGCCAGCCAAGCCGGTGCCCGACTACCGCTATATGGTCGGCGAGGGGGTTCCGACGCTGTGCGAGCGGGCTATCGGGCGGACTCACCCGCACCTCGTGCAGCGTCTGGCCGAGTTGGCCCGGCCGGTGTACCGGAAGCAACTGACTCGCCATACGCGGCCCTATGCGGGCGTTCCCGAACTGGTCGAGCGGCTGCGCCGGGCCGGGGTGAAGCTGGGCGTGCTTTCGAACAAGCCGCACTATGCGACTATACGGGTGGTCGAGACGTTCTGGCCGCCGGACTGCTTTGACGTTATCCAAGGGTACGTCGAGGATCATTTGCGCAAGCCGTCGCCGCACTATTTGCTGCGGCTATGCGAGCGAATGGGCGTCTTGCCGGAGCGGACTTGGATGGTTGGTGACACGCCGACGGACTTGGCGACGGCCCGGGCGGCGGGGGCCGTTGGTATCGGCGTGACCTGGGGCTTTCGCACACGCGACGACTTGCTGGCGGCCGAAGCTCAATACATCGTGGATCATCCGGCACAACTCGTATGGGAGTGAGTCCCGCCGGGGGGCGAAAAAGCGACCTGCGGGGAAAAAAGGCCGTCGTGTTCGTTTTCGGCGTGCTCGCCGCATGGTACGCTGACAGCAATCCGCCAATCGGGCGACGGGAATCGTGCAAATCACGAGGACACTGATGAAATCCAATGGAACCGTGTTCGGATTCGTGGGCGGGACAAAAGGGCCGCTGACTGGCGATGTTCTGATAGTGCCGCTATTGGCCAAGCCGCAGCCCCCCATGGAGTTGGTGGCGCGGATCGACGGGCGCTGTGACGACGCCGTCTCGGAATTGCTGTCGGCACAGACCATTCGTGAAGATGTGGGGCAACTGCTGCATACCACTCGTCGGAGTGGGTGTCGCCGTGTGCTGGTGGTTGGGCTGGGTCATGCTGACAAGATCAGCGCGGCCGAAGTTCGGCAGGCCGCCGCCGCCGCCGCCCGTTGGATCGTCGGCGAGCGTCTCAAGAGCGTGACGCTGTGGCTTGACGGCCTGGCAACGTGCGGCGTGGATAGCGCGGCGGCGGAATGGGCAACTGGGATGGCGCTGTCGGGTTTTCGGTTCGCCGAGTACAAGGAGCCCAGTGAGAAGGCGCCCAGTCGGGTTCGGGTGCAGGTGCGCTCTAGCGGAGGCGGCTACGGTACGCACGCCATGGCGGAGATTCGGGCGGCGCTCACGCTGGTGGAGGCGGTGAACTACTCGCGGCGATTGTCACATCTGCCGGGGAATGTGATCAACCCGACCACGCTGGCGAAGGAAGCTCGCGCGCTGGGACGTGCCGCGGGGCTGAAGTGTACGATCTTCAACGCCCAGAAGCTGAAGCAGATGAAAATGAACGGTCTGTTGGCCGTCGGGCAAGGTGCCGACCATGCCTCCTGTCTGATCCAACTGGAGTATCGTGGGGCACCTGATGCGCGGGCCTGCACCGTCCTGGTGGGCAAGGCCGTGACGTTTGACGCCGGCGGCTACAGCATCAAGCCCGCGGCCGGCCTGGAGGATATGAAGTTCGACAAGTGCGGCGGCACGACCGTGCTGGGCGTGATGAAGGCCGTCGCGGCCCTCAAGCTCAAGTGCAACCTGGCGGGGCTGATACCGGCGGCTGAGAACCTGGTCTCGGACCGGGCGTACCGGCCGGGTGACATCCTGGAGATGATGAGCGGCAAGACGGTCGAGGTTACGAACACCGACGCGGAGGGGCGTCTGATCCTGGCCGACGCCTTGTGGTATGCCCAGCAGAAACTCAAGCCCACGGCCCTGATCGACGTGGCGACTCTGACGGGCGGGGTGACGATCGCACTCGGATCGGCGGCCGCCGGCCTGATGAGCACGGACGACAATCTGGCGGGCGACTTGGGCGAGGCCGGGCGGCGCGTGCACGAGCGGCTATGGCGTTTGCCGTTGTGGGACGACTACAAAGAGGGCCTCAAGAGCCGCGACGCGGACATCAAGAACTCGTCCGGCAAGCGCGAAGCTCATTGCATCATGGGCGGAATGTTCCTCAAGGAATTCGTGAAGGACGAGATGCCGTGGGCCCACCTGGACATCGCCGAGGTCGCCACCGACGGCAACGGCAAGGGACCGGGCGGCAAGGGTGCGACGGGCTTTGGCGTGCGTTTGTTGGTGGAATTCCTGCGCATTCGCGGAGCCTAGGGGTTGGCCGCACGGTACGGGAAACAGCCGCTGACGCGGCACGGCCGACTCGGAGGTCGGCCGCTACGGGTCTTGGAAGACGCCGATGGATGACAGGCAGTTGGCTAACGAGGTTGACCGGCCACGGATTGAGCGGGCTGTGCGCGAAATACTGATCGCGATTGGTGAGGATCCCGATCGCGAAGGGCTCGTCAGGACGCCCGCGCGCGTGGCCCGGATGTACGCCGAGTTGTTCGGCGGTTTGCATGATACGCCTGACCGTCATCTGGAGGCGCTGTTCGACGAGGATCACCATGAGATGGTGGTGCTGCGTGACATACCGTTCAACAGCATGTGCGAGCATCATCTGATGCCGTTCGAGGGGCGGGCGCACATCGCGTACATTCCGGGCGGCAAGGTATTGGGGCTGTCGAAGCTGGCTCGTCTGGTGGACGTGTTCGCCCATCGCCCGCAGGTGCAGGAGCGGCTGACGTCGCAGATTGCCGACGTGTTGTCGGAGCGCGTGCAGGTCAAGGGTTGCGCGGTGGTGTTGGAGGCCGTGCATACGTGCATGACCTGCCGGGGTGTGAAGAAGCCGGGCAGCGTCATGGTCACGTCGGCCTTGCGCGGGATCATGCACACCAACCAGGGTACGCGCGCCGAGGCGATGTCG
>CAZUCH010000096.1:0-8900 GCA_964619045.1 uncultured Planctomycetales bacterium
TCGCCGGGCTCGACGCCGTGGTTGGCGTGCGGCCGGTTGTGAACCCATAGGTTCGCACGGCTAAACTCCTGTACGTCACGGTCGCGCCCGGGTTTGGCCCCGGACGCGACCGCGGTGACGTGAGGCAGAGTCTAGCGTCGGCGCGCCAGTGCCAATCCGCCGAGTGCCAGCAGCGAAAGCGTGCCGGGCTCGGGGACGGGGACGGGGGCGAACGACATGGTGTCCAGGAAGATCGTGCCGCAAGTCTGCGGCTCGATCCCGATCGCCTTGATGCGGGTGATCGGCTCGTCAGCCATGTAACCCACGTATGTGACGCCGAAGCCGAAGGACTGGGCGACGCGCGTGGCCAGCAGTTGGTCGCCAGCGCCGAAGTACTGGAGCTGAACGCAGTCGTACATGCTGGGGTTGTAGACGCCCACGCCCATGACGGGCGTCGTGAAGTCCATGACGACAGGTGTTGGTGCGCCACCGGGTCCGGCATAGTTGAAGAGGACGTTGTGGGGCGTGTCGTACGTACCGCCGCCGCCGTAATTCAGGGCATCCCACGTGCGGCCGGTGTGGCCGAAGTTGACGCCGGCGTACTGGGCCGAGAGCTGGGTGTCGTGGGGCAGGTCGTCGAATGTGATTGTGGTGGCGGACTGTCCGAGGGCGCTCAGGAAGGCCGCTTCGTTGGTGTACGTTGCATCCGCGAGCGTTGTCGATGTGCAGAGTGCGAACGCGGCGAGAGCGCAAAGTAGTCGAGCATTCATGGCTTCTTTCCTCACTCCCAGGTGATACCAAGTTGTTGGGAGCACACCGGAGGCATCGCGGGCTGGAGTCCGCGTTGGCCGATGTGCCAACGTTGCCCGTCACGACGGGGGCGCTCGCCCGGGTGCGTGGCTGACGGGGTTCTGAATGCCAATGCTAGGCTGGTAGCGGCAGAGGTAAGACGCGGAATGTCAAACGCCGTGGCGATCGACGCGGAGCCGCACTGTGGCGGAGTGTTATCAGAGGTTATGAAGAAAATGGTCCGGAGGGGTCATAACTGTCAGCCGCTACGAGCCCGCTCGCTAACCAGGCTGTCGAGATAGACGGTCTTGAGCATTCCAACAGCCTGTTACACGAGCCGGTCCACGCCGGCCGCCCTCGGTGCCGAACGCCGTCCTATTCCGCGGCAGCTTCGCGCTCGGTCGGCCGTTCCGCCATGTCCGCCAAACGACGAACCAACACCGCCAGCACGGCGGAGGTCTTAACCGTCCCCCGGCGATCAACCGTCTCGTACGTGTCACCAATAGTGTGGTAGTGTTTCGCGCCCTCGCCCTGTGCCCCCGTGATCCCCAGCGCGCAAACGCCCTGCTCGATGAACGGACCGTGGTCGCTCCAAGACCCCGACCACCGCCCGACTTCCTCATCCAACTCAAAACCAGCCAGATCGCCACGCAGCTCGTGCAGGAATGGTTCGATCCCCGCGTGTCCAAACCGGCCGAACCCTCGCGGATCGCCCGGCATATCGAGGTTGATGACGGCCACAATGTCGTCCATCTCCCCGATATGGCGATTGACATACGCCTTGGAACCAAACAGCCCGTGCTCCTCGCCCATGAACCACACAAAACGCACCGTCCGACGGGGCTGCCACTCGACGGCGGCCAGCGCCCGAGCCGTCTCGAGGATCGTCGCCGAGCCGGAACCGTTGTCCATTCCGCCTTCGGCCAGGTGCCAGCTATCGAGATGGGCCGAGACTATGATCACCTCGTCGGCCAGCGGGCCGTGCCCGGGAATCTCGCCAATCACGTTGTTTGGCCGGCAATGCCAGTTGCGGGCCACAAGCCGAATGTTGATCCGCAGCGGCTCGTCGCTCTCCAGCCGAGCGATCAACTCGTCACTGTGCGGCAATCCCACAACCGGCTCGTCCCGCACATCCGCGTAGGCGTTGCCGATGATCGGCAGCCGCTCAGGACTGCTGATGACCACCAGGCCGGCGGCGCCCTGATCCGCCGCCAGTGACGCCTTGCGCCCCGTACGCAGCCCGCTCTGCTCGACGACCACGACCTTGCCACGCAACTCGTCGCCACGCTGCTCGAAGTCCTCTTCCACCGCCTTCGCCATGTAAACCACCTCGGCCGTCAGACCCTCGGCGGGAGTCGACATCGAACGGCCCAGAGCGATCGAGTCCGCTATCACCAGCGGCGGATCGCCCAAGAGCGTCACCTCCGCCTCGCTGAACGTCCAGCTAAGCATGTCGAACGGCTCGAAGTGTACGTCTGCAAGACCGTAAGCCCGCAGCCGCTCGGCGACGAACCGCTCAGCCTGCTCGGCGTTAGGCGTGCCGCTCAGCCGCCCCCCGGGCACCGACAGTTCGCGTAGGTTGCTCGCGAACTCCGAGTGCATCAGCACTTCGCCGACCAGCAACCGGTCGAGCAGATCGCCCGTCGGCTGCTGGCAGCCGGCACTCAGCATCGCGATGGCCAGAATCGCGAGCGTGGCCGCAACACGGCAAGTCATCATTCGGATAGCCTCCTGGGCTGGATTGAAGGTGTGCTAATCGCCGCCGCCGACAGCGCGGCGAACTGCGTGCATGTTCAGATTGCTGCCGGGGCAGGCTGTCTTGTGGGTGATTTCGCCATGCCCGTAAACCTGATCGGCCCCGACGCCGGCCTCACCGCAGAGCACGCGGATGAGTTCGTCCAGCGTCCGCAACTGCTCGCGCGTCGGGCGTTCATTCTCGAAGTTGCCTATCAGGCAGATCCCGATCCCGTGTTCGTTGAAGAAGTTCCGAGGTCGCCAGCGGCCCAGATAACGGCCCTCGGCGGCGGCGCAGTGGGCTCCGGTCTGCTGGTTCTTCCAGCGCTGCCCCACATAGAGCTGGCCGTCCGGATACTTGACGCCGTTACCGATTACGAAGTGGTAGCCCAGTCCGTTGGACCACTTACGCACGTCGCGGTGGTAGCGATCCATACCCGTGGGAGTGGCCGCGCTTGTTCCAGAGTGATGGACAACTATCGTCTGCCACTCGCTCTTCTTGATCCCCCCAGGCACCCGCACGTCGCGCGCCGTGATCGTAGCCCGGCCGGCAGGCGGCGTAACCTCACGCGTCGGCGTCCGAACCGGTTTGGGAATCGCCCTGACGGCCCGCGGAGCCCGCGTGCTGAGGAGCGGGGATGGCGGCGACCCCAACACCCCGGTGGGGCCGGCGGGCCGGCAGCCCGCGATGATCAGCAGCACAAACAGCCCGCAGGCGCTTCGTCGCATGGAAACCTCGTTCACTGGCGCACGGTAGGGCGGGCTCCGCCCGCCGCGCCATGACTATACCGGCGACCCCGCCCCCATCCAAGCCCGCGCCAAAGCCCGCATGTCGCCATCAGCCTCCACAGAGGCTACAATACACACCCGGCCCCAGATCAGATATCCCGAGCGTGAGCGACGGGCCGGGTGCCCCACCCATGTGGGACCGGTTTGTAACCGGTCAAGCCGGGTGGAGGACGGACGCAGCGCCCACCCGCGAGGGCGCAAGGCAGCTTCGACATCTACAACGGCGGCACGCCATGAGCGAAACCAACTTCGGACAACGCGACACCCCACGGAACTGGTCGCGCAAGATCCGCGAAATCATGGACGAGATGGACACTCGCAGCTTCTGCGATTTCCGCTCTTCGGACACTTGGCAACCAACCGTCAACATCTACGAGACTCGCGTCTGCTATCGAATCTGCGTCGAACTGGCCGGCGTCGAGCCGGAGAGTATTTCAGTCGAGTGTCTCGACCCTCAACGCGTCTGCCTGGCCGGGCAGCGAGCTCGCCCGGTCGCGCCCGAACCCGACGAGCCCTTCAGTGTCGAGCTGCTGGAAATCGACGAGGGGCCGTTCCATCGTGAAATCGAGCTACACGAGCCGGTCGAGCACGCTATCGCCGAGCTCAAGCATGGCAAGGGCTATCTATGGATCATTCTTCGGAAGATCACGACGAAGTGACCGCCTCCACGGGCAAGGACAACGCCCAGTCGCCGCTGGCCGAGCCTGACGGCCAGGCCCGGGACGCGCCCGCCGGCGACAAGCCGGCGTTGCCAAGCGATCTGCCGGTCCTGCCGGTACGCGACTTGGTAGTCTTCCCCGGAACCGTCGTCCCGTTGACCGTGGGGCGGGAAAAATCCAGACTGCTGATCGACGCTGTACTGGCGGGCGACAAGTTGCTGGTCGCCTGCACGCAGCGCAAGGCCGACGTCGAGGATCCCGGGCTCGACGACGTCTACCGCATCGGCACCGCCTGCACGGTCTTGAAGCTGCTGCGCATGCCCGACGGCACCAACAGTCTGCTCGTGCATGGCACCGTCCGGGTCGGCCTCGAGGATTGGTTGACCAGCGATCCCTATTGGCGGGCCGTCGTCAACGCCCACGACGACGATGACACACCCAAGTCCCTCGAGCTCGAAGCGCTGGTCTACACCGCCCGCCAGACGGCCCAGCAGGTCATGGAGCTCAGCCCAAACGTACCCGACGAGGCCCGCCTGGTGCTCGACAGCATCGAGAAGCCCGGACAGTTGGCCGACTACCTGGCCGCCAACCTGTCGCTCGGCATCCCGCAGAAGCAAGAGCTTCTCGAGACCTTCGACATCGCCGACCGGCTGCGCAAGGTCAACGCCACCCTCAACAACCAGCTCGAGGTGCTCCAACTCTCGCGGAAGATACAGACCGACGTCCGCGAGCAGATCGACGAGTCGCAGCGCGAGTATTATCTCCAGCAGCAACTCAAGGCGATCAAGAAGGAACTGGGCGAGACCGACAGCCAGACCGCCGAAATCGAGGAGCTGCGGACCCTCATCGACCAAGCCAAAATGCCGGAAGTCGTCCTCAAGGAGGCCCAGCACGAACTGACCCGGCTGCAACGCATCTCACCCAGTTCGCCCGAGCACGGCGTCATCCGCGACTACATCGACTGGCTCTGCCAACTGCCCTGGAGCATTCAGACCGAGGACATGCTCGATCTGCACCACGCCGAGGAAGTGCTGAACGCCGACCACTACGGCCTCGACAAGATCAAACGCCGAATCCTCGAATACCTCGCCGTCCGGAAGCTCAAACCCGATGGCCAGGGGCCGATTCTCTGTTTCGTCGGCCCCCCCGGCGTCGGTAAGACCTCCCTGGGCCAGAGCATCGCCCGCGCGCTGGGACGCAAGTTCATCCGAGTCTCGCTCGGCGGCGTACGCGACGAAGCCGACATCCGCGGCCATCGCCGAACATACATCGGCTCCATCCCCGGACGAATCATCCAGGAAATCCGCAAGGCCGAATCACGAAACCCCGTATTCATGCTCGACGAACTCGACAAAATCGGCGCCGATTTCCGCGGCGACCCCGCATCCGCACTGCTCGAAGTGCTCGACCCACGCCAGAACCACAGCTTCACGGACCACTACCTGAGCGTACCATTCGACCTCTCCAGCGTGCTCTTCATCGCCACCGCCAACCACATGGACCCCATCGCCGCCCCTCTCCGCGACCGCATGGAGGTCATCGAGTTGTCCGGCTACACCACCGCCGAGAAGATCGAGATCGCCAAACGCTTCCTCGTCAAACGCCAACTCATCGACAACGGCCTCGAAGGTCGCGACGTCGCCTTCACCGAACCCGCACTCCGAAAACTCGTCGAGTCCTACACCCGCGAGTCAGGCGTCCGAAATCTCGAACGCACCATCGGCAGCGTTCTGCGCGCCCTCGCCGCCAAGGTGGCCCGCGACGAACCGGTCGACCCGCTGATCGACGTCGACGACGTTGCCGACCATCTGGGCTCCCCCAAGTTCCAGCGCGACACAGTGCTCAACGAGGGGCTGCCGGGAGTCGTCACCGGCCTCGCCTACACCCCCGTCGGCGGCGAGATCATCTTCATCGAAGCCGCCAAATCGCCAGGCACGGGCGGCTTCCTACTCACAGGGCAGATCGGCGACGTCATGCGCGAGTCCGCGCAGGCCGCCCTCACACTCGTACGCTCACGCGCCAGCGACTGGAACCTGACCGCCGCACAGCTCGGCAAACTGGACATCCACATCCATATCCCCGCCGGCGGAATCCCAAAGGACGGACCGTCCGCCGGTGTCGCCATGCTCACCGCCCTCGTCTCGCTATTGTCAAACCGCCCGGCGGACCCCGCCGTCGCAATGACCGGCGAGATCACTCTACGCGGACAAGTCCTGCCCATCGGCGGCGTCAAGGAGAAGGTGCTCGCCGCCCACCGGGCCGGCGTGAAGACCGTCATACTCCCCGCCCACAACGAATCAGACCTAGACGAGATCCCTGATGACGTCCGCGCCGGGTTGAACTTCGTCTTTGCCAAAAACGTCGAGGACGTGCTCGCCGTTGCCATAACCGCCCCAGAAGCCCCCCGAACCGCCACCAACGCCGCGCGAAAGACCGCCAAACGCACTCGGAAAGCACCCCAACGCGCGGTTGTCAAGGCCTCACGCCGGCAAGACTCAGAATCTTAAACCTTTGCCCTGTCAAGGATTCCGCTTGATTGACCCCCGACCTTCCAGTATCATCACCGGCGGTGAGGTACCGCGTTCGACCCGCCAGGTCGGCGCGGCCATATGCAAGTTCCAGTTGAATGAACTGAGCGGTCGCACAATTGGCGATCGCCTGGGGAACGCGATGAAGACGGCTTCAAACACGATAACGAAGAAGGATCTTGTTGACCGAATTGCGGACCAGACGAGCGCAAAACGAGTGCTCGTCAAGCGTATCGTCCAGAGCTTCCTGGACGAGATCGTGTCCGAACTGGGCGAGGGCAACCGCCTCGAGTTCCGGGACTTCGGCGTCTTCGAGATCCGTTCCAGAGCCGCCCGGATGGCGCAGAATCCCAAGACCATGGAGAAAGTGTTCGTCCCTCCCAAGCGTACCGTCAAGTTCAAAATCGGCCGCCTGATGAAGCAGCGGCTCTTCGACGACAACCAAGACCCCGCCCCGACCAAACCAGCGATCCACCGGCCACAAGCCGAAACCGCCGGCGGCGCCCACTAGCACTCCGTCCCAGCGATTCTGTGGAGTTCGCTCGCTGCCACTGCTCTTGAGCAGCGCCCTATCATCCCCAGCCTCCCACAGCATCTTGAACTCCGCACCACGGAGCGGTACAGTCACCGCGCCCCTGTCAATCCTATCTTCACGGAGATCCAGCAATGATGACTTCAGGACGAACAAGCGGCACCAACGCCGCGAGGCTCCTGCTGGCGGCGCTGACGGCGGCCGTCGGGCTCGGGGCGACCGGGAACGCGGTATACGCCCAGGACGGCGCCAAGGCCCGCAAGGTCCCGCCGGCCAAGAAGATAATCGAAGCCTCAATCAAGAGGTCCGGCGGTCGAGATGCCTATGCGAAACTCCACAATCGGGCCATGAAGGGCACCATCGAGGTCGTCGCCCCGGACAAGAACCGGAGCGGCCCTATCGAACGCTTCGCCGCAGCCCCGAACCTCCATTACTTCCGCGTCAGGCTCAAGGACTTCGGGATCTACGAGGGCGGTTCGGACGGCGATATCCACTGGCGAATGCACAACCAGGCCACCACCACCGTCTCCCAAGGCGAAGAACGCGAGGCTGACATCCGCGGCGCGACATTCAACGGTTTCCTCGAATGGGAAACGCTCTACGACAAGGTCGAATGCGTTGGAATCGAGGAGGTCGATGGCCGCGAGTGCTTCAAGGTCGAGAGAACCCCCGCCTCCGGCCAGGCCGACTTCGTCTACTACGAAAAGAAGACCGGCCTGCCGATCATGGCCGAGACCGTCCGCGACGGAGAAAATGGCAAAATCCTGACCCAGAGAACATCCGAGGACTTTCGCGAGGTCAACGGCGTCATGGTCTCATTTCGGCAGGTGCGCAGGGTCAACGGCGAGGTGGCCGTCACCTGGACCTGGGACACCATCGAGTTCAACGTCGATATTCCCGCCGACAAATTCGAGCCGCCAGCCTCGGCCAAGGAAGCCGCAAGGGACGCCAAGGGAGCGTCAGCAAGCGAAAAGAGCGACGAGTCGAACAAGAAGTAGGCCTGTCCATAGGGGGGAATTGCCTGGCCCGGGGGCGGTCCCGCCCCGTGGGGTGTTTCCCAAAAACAACGTGGTAGCAGATTCGGCACGTTTCTGGGGGCGGGTCCGGAAAACTGGTTGACTACGCCGCGTACGGGCGCCCAACAACTATATGTAGGGAAGGTGCGTGGAGCGCGGATTGTACGGCGCCGCCTCCCTTCTATTGGGACTGGCAGCTTGATTGGAGAGGATTTGGTTATGACCAAGCCGAATGTTGTGGGTATTCTGATCTTGGGGGTTGTGGCATTGGGCCTGCCGATGTCGGCGGTAGCGGACTCGATCGTGCATGGCCCGCAGAATTTCGATTTTCCGCTCTCACCGGGGTCGGAAACACTGAGCTTCCCCCAGTTTGACGACTTGGGGGGCGCCTTGGTGCTTGAGCAGGTAATCATCGAGATGTACGCCGAGATCGGGTCAGACATCACCGCCGAGAACGACTCGAGCCTGCCCGCCCCCGATTTCGCGGTCAATCTCACCGGCTGGGTGACGGCGGATGCCCCTGGTATGTCCGTGGGCGCAAACATGTTCGGCAATTGGCCGTTCGCGCTGGCTCCCACCGACGGCACCCCCGACTTCGGGGACGACTACAACGATTTCGGATACCTGTCAGACTCTGATTCTGACAGTGATCAACTCCCGCCCGGCGATATGACGCCGTACATCGGCCTGGGCACAGTGGATGTTGACTTGGCTGGCTCGGCCGGATGGAGCTTCAGCGGCACAACCGACGCTACGCTTCAAATCGACGATCTGGGCGCGAACGGCTGGGCGAAGATCACGTACGTGTACACACCCGAGCCGGCGACGCTGATGTTGCTGGGCCTCGGTGCACTGGCGCTACGCCGACGCTAGT
>CAZUCH010000097.1:0-8885 GCA_964619045.1 uncultured Planctomycetales bacterium
GCCGTCGAAGTCTCCCCACTGGGCGTCGCTGTAGCGGACGGCCACGAGGGTCTGAGTGGAATTGGTGAACGTGATGGGGTCGCCGCAGGGGACACCATCGTCGTAGATGTCGAGTTGGAAGTCGCCAGTATACGAGGAGTATCCGTGGATCAGGATGAAGTACTCCTCGCCGGCGCGGCTGCACCACTCGACGGTTGAGAGCAGGAAGTTGAAGTCCTGGCAGTTGTCGTCGTTGCCGACCACGCACAGGAGGTTGTCGCAGCCGCAGCGGTAGACACAGAGCTTGGTGTCGTAGTTGCTGTAGGCGTTGCAGGTCGTGGCCGTCATGGTATTGCCGGTGCCGATGACGCTGACCCAGACGCCGGGGGCGGTGATGGACGTATCGCAGAACGGCGCATCGTCGATGGTGGCGTCAGTAGTGGAGCCTAAGATGATCGACGGACATCCCACCACCGGGGCGTCGTGGCAATCGTCGGTCGGCGTGGGCAATCCGGGGACATGAACGCGGTGGCCCTCGCCATCGGGCTCAGTGAAGTGGTGTCCGGCGAAATCGATGACCCACATGTGGGGATTTGGGCCGGCCGCGATGGTGGTTCGCCAATCGCCCCAGGTGCTGGGATTGGGGTTGTCGAAGCGG
The DNA here is from genome assembly GCA_964619045.1 of uncultured Planctomycetales bacterium. Taxonomy (GTDB): domain Bacteria; phylum Planctomycetota; class Phycisphaerae; order UBA1845; family Fen-1342; genus JANQFV01. Next base: position 638 of record CAZUCH010000097.1, read on the forward strand.
AAACGGTGTGTGCCGAAGATGGCGTTGAGACAATCCGGATCCCACCACGAGGCCCACCACTCGTCGCCAACCTGATGGACCGCGAATTGCCACGTCGCGGCCGGCAGGTAGGCCTGCCAGTTCGTGTAGTTCTCGGGGAACGGGTCTTGGACGCGGACGTGGAAATCGCAGCGGCCGAACTCGGTCGGCGTCACGTCATACCAGTAGGTCGGCGGGTGCTCCAGGTTCTCGTCCTGGGGTTCGCAGACTACGGTGTCGTATCCGGGGAACCCGGGCATGATCGCGTGCAATCCGCTGGCGCAGTACTCCCCGTGCCACCAGATGTGCGTGTTACCGCCCAGGTCGGGCCAGTGCATGATCTTGAGCACCAGCGAATCGCCGTCGAGATCGAGGTCGTCGATGGTGCCGAAGTCGAACAGGTATGGCTTACCCTGAAGGGGGTCACCTTCCATCAGGTTGGTGACATAGACCGTGTCGGAGGCGATCAGCTCACCCTCGAAGCCCCAGGCGCCGCGGCGCAGCTCGACGGTGACCTCCTCGGAGGCGCCGTCGTAGTTGTTGCCCAGCCATATCTGGGCATAGAAGCGATAGCCCGAGTAGTCGATGTTGATGGGGTTGCTGGCGGCGTAGAGCGGGTAGTCCCCGGTGAGTAGATCCTGAAAGATGCAGTCCTCTTCGAGCGGGCCGGTGTTCATTGGCTCCCACAGCGGAGGCTGATTGGTCTGGCCCCAGCCGAGTATGCCGGTGTCGTCGAAGTACCAGTCCGTCACGGCATAGGGACTGTGGTTGGCGGATACGATCCAGCCGATGATATCTCCCTCGCCGGGGTCGGGGTCGTTGTACAGCGCAAGGCACAATTCATCGATGTGAGCGTATGTCACGCGAGGCGGAACACACTCGATGTTCGCCCCGATCTGCATCGCTTCGTGGTTGTAGGCATACAACCCGCCACCAAGATCAACCTCGAAGTAGACGTCGAAGAAGCTGTCGGCCCATTCCGGGGCGTCGGACACCTCGGCGATGGCTCCCAGGGAAGCTGGCAGAACATCGAAATGTCCCTGGCCCAGGCCGGCCTTGAGCGTAGCGCCTCCACCCGTGAGTTCCATCTCGACGATCTCGGTGTCAATAACGTCGAGATGGCCGTCCTCGCTGCGCAGGCCGGGGTAGTTGACCGAATCATCCAGCGGATCCGAACGCCGGACGCGCACGGGGCCACGCATCACGAGGTTAGTATCCGCAATGCAATCGCCGTCCAGATCGATGCCGACCGTGGCGCCGCTGGGCATGTAGTCGGTTCCGCCCATGCAGGTGTCGATCCAGTGTGGTCCGGGGCCGCAGTCCTGACATGGTTCGTCCACCAACTCGACCGGCACGTGGACGCGCTGTCCGTAGCCGTCCTCATCCGCGTAGTGGTAGACGGATTTGTCGAGCAGGTTGCTGAAGTCACAGAACCCGTTGCCGGTGGTCACCCAGGCCCCCCACTTGCTCGGGCTGTCATTGTCGAAGCCGAAACGGAAGCTGGTGATCGGATTGTCCAACTCTGGGTCGCACCAGCAGACCCAGGGCTCGCCGTTGATCTCGGTCAACGTGGACAACCAGCCGGTGGGGGCTACCCAGTTGGAGTAGTTCTCCTGGTTGGGGTCGTAGACGCGGACGTGGAAGTCGTGGATGGGCCACTCGGTCGACACGTCGTACCAGTAGGTCGGCGGGTGACTGGGATTCGGGCCACCCTGGGGCTCACACACGACTGTGGCGGTGTAGTCGATGTCTTCGCAGGTGATGGTGAGCGAGCCGGTGCCCTTGTACTCGGTGTACGGGTCGAGCCCGAACATCTCGATAAGGTACTGCTCGCCGGCGGTGACGGGGAATGTCCAGGGCACATTCTCGTCGGGCTCGCAGTAGATCAGCTCGCCGAGCGGGTCGCAGGAGGAGCCTTCGTAGATGGCCATCGTGGCGAGGTAGCTGCTGCCACAAGGGCTCGTGTCGTCGTAGTTGATGGTGGCGAGGCCCGTGCAGGTCGGCGTGTAGACGTACCAGATGTTGGGGCTGATGGGCGGGCCGCCGGTGACCCAGCAGGGCCGCTCGCCGTCGGCGGTGGCGGTCTTGGTACTGAACGGCAACTCGTCAACCTCGTTGATCGGGGTGGCGCTCTGGCAGTCGTCGTTGGGCATCCCGCCGGGCGGCCAGGGCGTGTTGCCGGAGATGGTGTCTACGATGACTTCGTCGACCCAGGTGTTGATGGGGACGAAGATGTTGATGAACTCTCGATCCGGATTGGGCTGTAGCAGCCAGCGTTCGACCTTCTTGCCCGGCTCGATCTCGATGATCTCGACGAGTTCGCCGTAGCTTGGGTCTCCCCAAGGCGGGGCGACGACCTCCCAGACGTAGGGGGTGCCGGCACCGCCAAAGCTGATCTGCACCCAGATCGATTTGTACTGGTAGTCGTCGATCCAGTTGGCGAGGAACATGCGCAGCTCGCCGGGGACATACTCGCTGGCAAGGGCCCGGCCGTCTCCCCCCTCGTTGGGGTCGGGCTCCCAGTAGACGTGGTAGACTTCCATGTGCGACCAGACGTCGTTGATCTGGTGGATGCCGTCGCCGACGCAATCGACGTACTCGATGTCGACGTCCTGGCCCTCGAAGGAGAATGGCGTCATGGCCTCCCATTCGGCCTGCACGGTCAGCGGCAGGCCGCGCCACGGCGGTGGGGCGAAATCCTGGGGCCAGCGCGCGAGGGCCGTCGAGGCCAGCACGACAGTCGCAGCGACAGCGGCAATCAAGGTCTGGGTGGGTTTGAGGTGGTAGTCCCTACACATAGCACGTCCTCCGGCGTTGATGATGTGAGCAGCCGGCGTGGGCTGCGGATCGACACATCGAGCCGGATGGTCCGTGCCATCAGCGGACACCGAGACGGGCGCCCGCCGCGCACGGCGAGACCAGAGCTATCACGCCCCCCCACGCGGACCACTCGACCCATACCTCAAGTATACTCGCGCTATGAGGCGAATGCGTAAGGCAGGCGCTCGAAACTCGGGATTACCGGCATTGTCTTGGCGGGTTGCCGGGCGGGGCCGGAGGGGGGCGCAGCCGATCGTTTGGACAGGCAACCGCCGGCGCCGGGGGACGTGGGCCGTCCCAGCGTCGACGGTGGATGATCTCGTATCTACTCACTGCGGTGGCGTCAATCGCCGCTGAGGAGCGCTACGAAGGGGTCAATGTCGTCAAAATCGACGTCGCCGTCACCGTCGGCATCGGCGCTGAGCCAATGGCAATCGGGGTAGGCGGCTTCGTAGCCGGCCTGGCCGCTGAGAGCGAGGACGAAGGGGTCGATATCATCGAAATCGACATCGCCGTCGCAATCCATGTCGCCGGGCAGGAAGCCTTCGCACTCATCCGGAATGCCATTGCCGTCGGCGTCCTCGGAGGTGCCGTTGGCGATGTCGCATTCGTCGGGAACGCCGTTGGTGTTGCAGTCCTGGCTGGCACCGCCGGCGATGTCGCAGGCGTCCGGGACGGCGTTGGCGTTGCAGTCACCCTCCCCGCCGCCGGTCTGGAGGCCGGTGATCTCGATATCGTCGATATTCCAGCCGCAGTATTGCCAACTGCCGTCTGTGGTTCCCATGGTCCAGCGAAGGTAAACAGTGGACTGGCCGTCGGCGACCGAGGCGATATCGAACTCCTGGAATTGCCACGACGAATCGGCAACCTCGGCGGAGTTGGACCACAGCGTGATCCAGTTGCTCCCGTTGTTGCTGACACGCACATAGGCGTGATCGTAGGTCGGTTGCTCGACCCCCAGCCAGCGCCAGAATGTCAGGTGTGCGCCTTCGAGATCGGAGCAGTCGATGGCCGCGCTGGTCAGGTGAGTCTCGGACATGCCATTGGTGTAGTCGCCGCTAAGGTTGTAGCCATAGACGTTCGGCCCGGTATGGCCGCTGGTGGGATCGGGTTCGCCGTATTGGCCGCCACCGCCAGTTGGTTGTCCCCAGGCCCACTGCCCTTCGGTGGTCCAGCCGGGGTCGGAGTCGAGCGGGAAGGCGATGGTGCCCTCAGTCGATCCGATCTCGCACTCGTCGGGAATGCCGTTGGGCTGGCAATCGGTGCTCGCACCATCAGCGATGTCGCACTCGTCGGGGATGCCATTGGCGTTGCAGTCCTGGCTGGTGCCGTCGATGAGGTCGCAGAAGTCGGGGCTGCCGTTTTCGTTGCAGTCGTCCGGCAGTTCGCACTCGTCGGGAATCCCGTTGGTGTTGCAGTCCTCGCTGGTTCCGTTGGCGATGTCTTCGTCGTCGGGCACGCCGTTATCATTGCAGTCGGGTGGGGCGACGCTCAGTGCGGCGATGTAGGTGCCCCAGATATCGTCGTCGTGGCCGTATTCCTGAACGGTCCAGATGGTGCTCTGATCGACAGGGTCGAGCGTGGTATAGCTGTAGTCACCCCACCGATTGCGGCCATAGCCGTCGATGTTGTTCTGGGGGCCGGTGCCCGCCTTGTACATGACCGGCGGTGCCATCTCGCCCGCCGGATCGCTCGCCGCGCGACCAGTGTAGTAACAGGCGGCGTACTGGCTGGAGTTGGAGCCGGTGAAGGCCATAACAGCGTCGCCGGTCTGATTGACCATGATCGAGGGGAAGAAGTAGTGCAGCGACGGGTCGGCGACGGTTCCGGACTGGACTAGCGTCTGCGTCGTGACATCGATTTCGTACCAGCGGCAGGCGGCGCGGCCGCTAGCGCTAATCGTGTGGCTGGTCCACAATGAGCCGTCACGATAGACCGACATCATCAGGCGGTCGTCGACGGTGTTCAGGGCCGTGCTGCTGCCCAGGGCCGGTGCGTTGGGTGGATCGCTGAAGGAGGACACGCTGACCGTTCCAAGATTGCTGAGCGTCCAGGGGAAACCGTTGCTGTTTACTTTGCGCAGGCGCAGGGCGCTGCTGGAATCGACGGATACCACGTAGTCACCGCCGGGGTTGCCGTAGGTGTGAGCGGGCTGTAGCGCGCCTTCCCAGGGCAGTTGGCGGAAGGCATAGATCGTGCCCAGCGAAGGGGGGACCGACACCAGGGGCGCCTTGTCGATAGCGAAGAGGGACATCCCGCCGCCGCCGATCATGTAGGCGCCGATGTAGATGCCGTTGGCGTCCACGCCAAGGGTCGGGTAGTCGGGCCAATTGCCGACGTCCTCATCCTCGTCGGTCGCGAAACTGGTCTTGAACCAGTTGCCCATCGGGTCGTCGGTAAGCGAGACTGCGAGATAGATTGTGGCCGTAGCGCTGAAGTCACAGACATGCACGATCCAGCGCCCGCTGTGCTGGTCAAAGACCACGCGCGGGTCGCCGTTGGACCCGGGCAGGAACGACCCCAGCAAGATGTTGGTCAACTCGGCGCCGGTGTACCTGTTGTATACGGCGAAGTTGCGATTGACCGTCTCGACGAAGTGGTTGGGACCGATGGCGCCGTCGGTGTCCGGCGGATAGCTCATCGAGCTGGCGTCGCCGCGAATCACGCCCTGGAAGCTGGCGATCAGGTTGGGCGTGACGGCGCGAGTGCCGGAAGGCTCGGCCCCATCGCGACCATCACCGTCGGACTTCGCACCGGGCGGCGCGAGCGGGCCGTGAACATCCTCGTCGGCGGTGAAATCGCCGCTACCCGTCTCCCAGGTCAGGCCGGCATAGCCGCTGCCTGTGAGTTTGTGCTTGTACGACAGATCCTCGAAGTCGAGGACGATCTGTCGCGGGCCGATCGTCTCGCCGTCGGACGCCGGCGTGTACGTGAGATCATCCAGGCCATACCAGCCGCCGCCCTTCAGCACGGGCATCGAGAGCACCTCGATACGGTCGACACTCTTGAGGTTCATCTCGAACCAGACGGGCGTGGCGCTGATATTATCGAACCACTCGGTTTCACCAACGACCTGGTCATCGCGATAGGCGATGACGCGCACCGCGGGTGTCCAGACACCCCGAGCGGCCTGACCCATGAAAAAGGCACCCTGGACATCAACGAGCTGAGGGAAGCCGATGCCCATGCGCGTGTCGCCCCATTTGTTGATCACGTACTGGGTGCCTGAATGCGCGGTGCCGCTGGCGCCGCGACTAGGGACTATCCAGACGCCGTTCTCGCCGGCCCGACGGCCCTTGGGGTCCGGCGGAGGAGCCAGGCGATCGCGTTCGATGGCTGTTTTCATGGACTCGATGTAGGACAATCCGTGGGACGAGGTGTCCAGGATCGTGCCGGTTGTGGTTTCTTCCGCGTTGGCCAGGGCTCCCAGCGTCATTAGCGCCAAGATCGCCGTGACGGCTACAGTAGTCGTTCGCATGTGCGCACCTTCCTCATGTTGGGGTCGTCCATCCAGCGCAAAACCGTCCCACCCGCTCTTTTACACTACTTATCGGCGGCTCCGGTGTCCACAATAATCTGGTTTGTGCGATCCTAGAGTGTCGATTCACGGCAGCCGTCCTCTTCGGCTATGTTCGTGTGTCACGGAAGGGATAATGAGTGATGTCCCCTTTTCTCTTCCCGCTCCAAAGCTGCTCGGCAAACGTGGCCCGTTTGCGAAACGCCGCTCTAAAAGCCCATAGCATGCGCAGGCACATCAGCAAGAAAACCAGATAGCACAATCCCACTACCGCAGAAACACAACCCACACCCGCCCTGGCGCCGCCACCCGGGGTAGTTCCGGCAGCAGCAAGAAGACCTATGGCCGCCGGCACGATTGCGAAGAACAGCAAACCTATCGTCAGCGGCCATTTCAAGAATGTGGCCCGCTTCTCCAACTTCTCATCCGGGATGCGCTGGGCGATCTTCGAGAGGTAATGCAATAGGCAGTACGCTCCTGCTACTCCGCACAGCCTGCATGCGATCATGATGATATCCACGAGCAGCAGAAGGGGCCCGTTCAGGCCGAGGCCCGTGAAGATGCTGAGGAATCGCCCCAGCAATCCGACACCCAAGCTAATTCTGACTATTCTGCGGGCTGTACCATACATGTCCTCGCCGATCTGACTCGGATCTGGTTCGGTCAGTAACCATGCTCCCCAGTAGCTGACCAAACTGGCCGCCATGGTCAACAATGGCCAGATCTCAGGAGGCACCGACGACGAAGACGCCAATGCGGGAGCGGCGATGAAGGTAACGATCTTAAGTCCGGTGCACCACAGAATCAGGTGCACGCCGCGCCCCAACTTCACCACCCAGGTCGGATCTGAATAGCGTAGGAAATCACCCTGAGTGGACCGGCCGATCGGTATGCCACATTCCGGGCAGCGGCCGTCTTCTCGCAGACCGCGCAGGTTGTAGGCGCAGCGCCGACAGGTTAGGTCCACGCAAATGTCGCCCTGGTCGTTGAAGAGGTTTGACGACACCTGAGTTGCGGAGTCCATGCCGTCCCCTAATGTCTGTAGGCTATGGTTTGAGATACCCCACGTGAGGTAGCCTGAGATGCTCCAATTCACGCCGTCCGGCTACGTCGCCGGAGCGTGTTCGCCCGTCAGGCAATCACATACGTTACGCATTGCGTCCCTGTTGGTCTACCTTGTTTTCGAACTTCTTCCGACCTTGCGAGCTGCCGCGAGCCCCTCGCAGCGCGCTTGCTCCATTTGACTCTCCGGGTCTCAGCGGCTTGAGTGTCGCTTTCGCCAATGCTCGTTGGGGAAGACCGCCACGTTATCATACGTCGCCACAAGGGTCATCTGGGAGACCCGTAATGGTATGAGTATCCGCCGATCTGGTAGGGTTTGTGTGGACGGTCCGCGGATTGGCCGATGGTCGAGTGCTCGTGTGTGTTCCCGGCGCCAAGGCACCGCCGGCTCGGGTCGATGTTGATTCGCGGACGGCAGATTGGCACGTTTGGAGGTTGTGGTATGCGACAGTTGTTGATGGGGGCAGCGGCGCGGAACGCCGTTGGTGCGGCGCGGACGGTCGTGATGATCGCATGCGTGGCTTGCATGGTGCTCTGGACGGGATGCGCGACGATACCGGGCCCGGTGCCGGAGGAGTGCCGGCTGCGCGTGCAGAAGCGGGCGGACGCGTTCTGCACGGAGCATGGCTGCCCGGGTGTCACCGTCGGATTCGTCTTGGCGGACGGGCGGAGCGGGGCCGTTGCTTCGGGCGTGTCGCATGAGGCCAGCCGGCGAGCGATGAAGCCGGGCGATCGGATGCTGTCGGGGAGCGTCGGCAAGACGTACGTGTCGGCCGTGATGCTGCAACTGGTCGAGGAGGGCCGCGCCGAACTCGATACGAAGATCTCCCA
>CAZUCH010000098.1:0-1979 GCA_964619045.1 uncultured Planctomycetales bacterium
GGGCATCTGCGGCCGGCTTAGGCGGGCGGGAGTCGTGCGGGGCGGTACTGCTGAGACTTGCGGCCGGCGCGGACGAGCGAGTCATGAATCTCGTGCGGGCGGGCCACACAAGACCATACTTGGGGCGTGGCATGTCGTTGGTCGCTGGGGGGGCCCAGGTGGACCGAGCCCAGACCCAGGAAACGGCCATACCAGGGGACCGCGAGCTCGACGCCGGTGATCTTCGACAAGCGGTACTGGGAGACGGTGACGCTGAGCACGCCGGTGCAACGCATCACACGCCGGTTTGTGAGCACATATAGCCGGCTGGCCCATTGCAGGGTGGCGACGGCGACGCGTAGCATCGCCAGGAGCGCCAGGGCCAGGAATGGCGTGCTGGCTCGCGGCGCGGCACCGGAGCTCATCAGGATGACGAGGGTAATCGCGACAAACGCTACCGCGAGCAAGGCGCGCAGCGAGACCAGGGGGATGAACCAGAGCGAGGGCTTGATGGAGAGCTGGACGATCTCGTCGCCATCGAGTTCGAGTCGGGCGGCCTTGGGTGCTGCCACCGCGGTGACGCCGGTGGCCGTGGGGGCCTCGGCGACAACGCTCTCAAACCGTTTGGGCTCGGTCATGGCATCAGTTCCGGCCGTAGAACTCCGACGTGGGGATAGTTCCTGTAGTGATCATCATAGTCGAGGCCGTAGCCGACGACGAACAAATCTTCGATATCGAAGCCGACGAAATCGACCGTGAGATCGTGCGGGGCCTTATCGGGCTTTCGGAGCAGGACGGCCGTGCGTAGGCTCTTGGGATTGTGCTCCAGGATCATGTCCTGCACCCGGCGGATAGTGCGACCGCTATCCAGGATGTCGTCCACCAGCAGGACGTGGCGACCAGCGAGCTGGCCGGTGAGGGCCATGGTGGTCTGGGGGTCGCCGGGCGTTGTCGCGGTTCCGGGGTAGGTCGATATCTGCACAAGGCCGAGCTTCATTCTGAGCGGCAGCTCGCGGATCAGATCGGCGAGGAAGATGATCGAGCCGGCGAGAACGGGGACGATGGTCAGTTCTGCCACGTCGTTGCCATAGGCGCGGGCGATTTCGTGGGCCAGAGCGTGGTTGCGGGCGCGGATCTGGTGCCTGTGGATGAGGATGCTGTCCATGTCGGCTTCGATCGCGTAACGATCGCGCTGGCACGACTGAGCGTTCTCGAGCCTAACTTTTGGTACGCGCGACGCCGTTTTGGTCGAGCAATCTGGCAAGATCATCTCCGTGCAGGTCGGTGGCCAGCGCGTTCATGAAAGCGTCCACGGCCGCCAGCCGTTGGCGGGCCAATTGGCGCGTGGCGTCGTAGTGGAAGCTATTGGCGAGGCGCACTTCCCAATAGCCGTATTCCGCTTGTCGACGCCAGCTATCGACGAGTTGTTGAAGTGGGCGACCCTCGCTCTGGTACAGGCGATACTGGCGGAGGACGTAAGTCATGCCCATCTCGTCGAGGGCTTCAGCCTCGGCCAGGATGCGGGCTTCAAGGAGGGTTGTTTCGCGGTCGTTGCACCGTCGGATGGCGTCGGCGGCGAGGTGGCAGGTGCTTGCGGGCAGCAGGTGGCCGACCTCTTCCTCGAGCACACCGGCCCCCAATTCGTGCTGAATATCGCTCGTTGGCCGCGCCAGGAGCTGCCACCGTTCGTGGCGGCCTTGCTGGTGCTCGAGAGCCCAGCCGGCGTCGTGAAACAGCGCCGCGGCCTGGAGAGCAACCAAGTCGGCGCCGTCCTCGTCCAGTTCCGGCAGGCGGGCCACCAATTGGGTCAGGTCCATGACGCGCTGGCTGTGTTCCCACAGCCAGAGGTCGTCGTGCGTTTCGTCCATTGGGATTTGGAGCAGTTTCCGAGCTACTGGGAGGATGTGCTCGATTGACATGCTACTCACCGTCAGAACGAGTGGCTCGGCGACCGGTTGGAAACCGGTCCCACAGAGGCGCTGACCGGTCCCACAGAGGCG
>CAZUCH010000098.1:2079-8884 GCA_964619045.1 uncultured Planctomycetales bacterium
CGGCGACCGGTTGGAAACCGGTCCCACAGAGGCGCTGACCGGTCCCACAGAGGCGCTGACCGGTCTCACAGAGGCGACTGGCGCTGCGAGCAAGTGCCGCCGGGCCCGCAGTTTGGTCGAGTGTAGTCGGTGGCCCACGCGTCGGCAAGCGTCGGGTTGTGTGCGTCACACGCTCCGGGCTGGGTGCAATACTTGCGCTGATGCCTGGTTGGCGAGTCGCAATTCCGCCGCGCGCAGCGTGTGATTGCGATATTGCGGCCGCGGCTCAGCAGTTACGCTTAGTCCCAGAAACGGTCACGGTGCCGGCTGCGGGCTGCAGTAGCCGGTCGGGGTGTCGGCTGGGAGCGTGTTCCGAGAAGGAAGATGTTGGCGGGAATGCCGGTGCGTAGCAGAAGAAGCGTCGTTCGGTGTCCGATGTGAGTTCTGTGGGCCGTAGAGCGGCTCTTTGTCGGCCAGTTGGGGACGGCTTGCCTCGACGGTTGAGCCGGCTAACGAGTCGGCACTTGGGGATGGACATGGGCGACGTCCTGTAATGGGCGCGCCAGGTACGACCAGGGAAACGAAAGGGCATTGTTATGCCAATTGCTTCGGCTGATGTGACGTCCGCACCTCCAGCTGGTAAGGAGCTGCCTCCCAAGCTCGCCGAGATGATGGCGGGTGTCTCGGAGATCAGTTCGCTGCCGGAGATCACGACTAAGATCGTTGAAGTCGTCGAGGATCCCGATGCGACGGCCCACGACATGCACGATGTCGTGCGGACCGACCCGGCATTGGCGGCGAAGGTACTGAAAGTGGTCAATTCGGCCTTCTACGGATTGCCTTCTCAAATCGCCAGCCTGGATCGCGCGATCCTGATGCTGGGGCTGAGCGCGGTCAAGAACATCGCCCTGGCGGCGTCGCTGTCGCGCATGTTCAGCGCGTCCACCGTCTCGGGGCAACAGGCGGCACGCGACCTGTGGCGGCACAGCGTCGCCGTCGCCGTGTGCGGCAAGATGCTGGGTGAGCGCGGCAAAGCCGCAGCGGCTGACGAGGCTTTTGTCGGCGGGCTGGTTCACGATTTGGGGCTGATCTCGGTGCAGCAGCTCTTCCCCGAGCAGTTGAAGCAGGTGATGGACCGCTGCCGTGATCAAGTGCAGGACTTCTGCGCCGTGGAAGTCGAAGTGATCGGGGCGGATCATCAGGTTTTCGGAAACGCGCTGGCCGTCAAGTGGAAGTTCCCGGCCAGCTTGCGCCATGCGATCGCCTATCATCACGACCCGCACAACCTGTCGGGCAAAGACGCCGCCATACCCACCTTGACGCGGATTGCCGACATCCTGTGCTGCCGTGCTGAGATCGGAAGAGCTGACGGCCAAGGATGGAAAGATCACCGACGAGAATCTGGCGGTGGCCTGCATTGATCGCGATGCTATCCTGGAACTGGCGGTCGAGCTGCCGGAACGCGTCGCGGAAGCGGAGCGCATCTTCGCCGACTAAGGGGGCGCGGCGACTGCGAGGACTGAGTATGGCGCTTTTCACGACATCCGAAACGGCCAAGACGCCGACGACTGAGAACGTCGGCGGTCTGTCGCCGGATCTGCAGAGGGCCCTCGCTCGCGTTACGGAGATCGGGTCGCTGCCGGAGATCACGGCGAAGATCGTGGAAGTAGTCGAGGGCAAGGATGCGACAGTCAAGGACATTCAGGAGGTTGTGGAGTCTGACCCGTCGTTGACGGCGCGCATTCTGAAGATCGTCAACTCGGCCTTCTACGGCTTGCCCTCGCAGATTGCCAGTTTGGATCGGGCGATCATGATGCTGGGGCTGAGCTCGCTGAAGAACCTGGCGCTGGCGGCCTCGATGTCGCGCTTGCTCAAGCCGGGGCAGATCACGGACCAGTTCAGCACGCACGACCTATGGCGCCACTGCCTGGCAGTGGGCGTGTGTTCCAAGGCCCTGGCCAGCGCCGCTCGGCTACCAGAGGCCGGGGAGGCTTTTGTTGCCGGGCTGGTGCATGACATCGGACTGCTAGTCTTGCGGCAGATCCTCCCGGACAAGATGAAAGAAGTCGTCGAGAAGTGCGCACGCGACGGCTCCAACTACTGCGCGACCGAGCGCGAGATCATCGGGGCCGATCATCAACTCTTCGGCAACGCGCTGGCCGGCAAGTGGAAGTTCCCGCCTGCGCTACGCAGCACGATCGCCTATCACCACGATCCCAGCTCGCTCCAGCCGGATTTTCAGAGGATTGCCGCTGTTGTGTACATCGCCGACGCGATTTGTTGCGGGGCGCAGCATGGGATGTACCTGACGGCGTGGAACCAGAAGCCGTCCGAGTGGATGCTGGAGCTTCTCAAGCTGTCGCCGGAGTGTGTAAGCGCGATTGCCGACGAGTTGCCCACCTTGGCCGAGGAAGCCGAGCAAGTCTTCTCCATGGGCGGCTAAGTACCGCACTCTACCAATCCCACGACCAAGGAAGAGCGAGGAGCCTCGGGCTTCAGCTCGCGCGGTGCCGCGCAGGCTGAAGCCCGCGGCTCTTCGTGGTCTGCCGTACTCGGCGGTTTGCCGCTATCATCCGCGATATGAATACACCACCTGACGCGAGCATTGGGCAACACGCCGTTGGCCGGGATCATCCGCTGGTTCTGATCGCCGGTCCGTGTGTGATCGAATCCGCCGATCATGCACTTCGGCTAGCCGAGAGCATTGCGGAGATCGCACGTCGCCTGGAGCTGCCGTACGTCTTCAAGGCCAGCTACGACAAGGCCAATCGGTCGAGCGGGCAGTCCTTTCGTGGCCCGGGACTCGAGGCGGGGCTGGCGATCCTCGAACGCGTGCGCGGCGAGCTGGGCCTGCCGGTACTGTCGGACGTCCACGAACCGGCTCAGGCGGAGGCTGCCGCCCAGGTGCTCGATGTGCTGCAAGTGCCGGCGTTTCTGTGCCGGCAGACGGACCTGCTGCTGGCGTGTGGGCGCACGGGGCGCTGTGTCAACGTCAAGAAAGGGCAATTCCTCGCACCAGAGAAGATGGCGTTGGCGGTCGAGAAAATCCGCTCGACCGGCAACGACAACGTGCTCTTGACCGAACGCGGCACGTTCTTCGGCTACGAGCGGCTGGTCAACGACATGACGGGGCTGGGTGTGATGCGGCGATTCGCCCCGGTTGTCTTCGACGCCACACATTCGGTGCAATACCCCGGCGGAGGGGGCGCGGTGACCGGCGGACGGCGCGAGTTCATCCCTCGGCTGGCTCGGGCGGCCGTTGCGGCTGGAATCGACGGACTCTTCATGGAGGTCCACGACGATCCGGCCAATGCCAAAAGCGACGCCGCTACGGTCTGGCCTCTGGATCAACTGGAGCAGTTGCTGACAGCGCTGCTGCGCATTCGAACCGCGGTGAGCTAGCAGGTGTAGACGTCGTAGCGCGCCACGCGGCTTGTGTAGCAGTGCGACGGGTTGGGGGCCAGCTCGGGAGCGTGACGGAGACGTTTGACCACCACACGCCGCCGGGCGACGGCGCGGGCCACATCGAAGAGTTCGCCGGAGTCGCCATCATCACCGACCAGCCGCCGGACCAGACGCATCTCCTTGCGCACCAGCGCTGACTTCCTGCGCATCGGGAACATCGGGTCGAGGTAGATGACGTCGGGAGCCGCGTCGCTCGACAATGTCCGCAGGTAGTCACGTGCGTCGGCACAGACGATATGCAACCGCTCGGCGAGCTGTTCGTGCAGTTCGGGCTCGACTTGGGTGCGCGCGATGCCGTCTTCCACGAGCGCCACCAGTATCGGCGAGCGTTCGATCGCCGTAACGCACGCCCCATAGTACGCCAGCAGGAACGCATCCTGGCAGAGGCCGGCGGTGGCATCGATGACGGTTGTCCGGCCGGGCGTCAACCCCACGGCACGGAACAGCAGCCCGAAGCGATTCCCGCGCCGGCTATGCCCCAGCGACCCGCCGACGAAATCGACGTAGACGGCGCCGGCCGGCGCGGCGGTCGTGCGCGATCGGCCGACTGACTGCCTCGGGAGCCGTGATTCGCGTATTTCGAGCCGTTCGTCGGTGACGCGCAGTTCGATGGTTGGCTGGGCGGAACCATGCGAGCCGGTTACGGGCTGCGCACAGAGGGGTAGGCCGAGGCGCGCCGCCAGTTCGGCGGCTCGTTCGTGGGTCCGCTCACCGCCGTCGGCGACCACGACCAGCCGTGTCGGTTCTCCATCCTCACGGGGGCTGGACTGGTTGTCAGGGCCATCGGGGCTCGGGGTTGGGGGCGTGCTCATTAGGCGTCCGGTATCGTGAGTCCTGCTAACCCGCAGACGAAGTACGTCTTGTAGTCTATCAAACGCCGGCTTGACACTGTGAGACTTGGCGGCCGGCGACCCAGACGTTGCTGGCGGGGGGGGCTGAGTCCAGCAAGGCCGTAATCGGGTCGTCGCGTACGTCGGGGCATCGGAATGCGGCCAGGTCGGCCAGTTTGCCCGGTTCGAGCGATCCAATCTGCTCCGCGAGGTCGAGGGCGCGGGCGGCGTTTAGTGTGACCATTTCAAGCAGCGTCCGTGCGGCGGGGGGATCGGGCACGTGCTGGCGCACGAAACGCAGGTCATCCAGGAGCGCGAGGCTATCGTTGCTGGCGGCACTATCGGTCCCGATCGCCACGTTTACGCCGGCCGCCAGCAGTTCGCGAAACGGGTGGTCGTGGTGCCCAAAGAAATGGTGCGAACGGGGGCAGTAGACGACCGTGTGGCCGGCTGCCGCCAAGCGATGGGCGTCACCCGGCTCGGTGTAGTTGAAGTGAGCCAGCGTGCCGGGCGGCCGGCCGTGGCTGCAGCGCTCCAGCAGCTCGATGGCCGAGGCGCGTGGTGACCGCAAGTTGCACTGCTTGAGCAGTCTTTGCATGAACGGCGGCAGAGCGTCCGGGTCGCCGCGCAGGAAGGCCAACTCCTCACGCGTTTCGGCCCAGTGTGTACACCAGGGGCGGCGAAGTTCGGCCGCCAACTCCAGCGTCGCCCGGATGTCGCTTTCGGGAACAGTGAAAGGAGTGTGCGGGGTCAGGCCGGCGGTCAGGAGCGAATCCTCCTCGATCTCGGCGACGGCGGCGCGCAGCTCGTCCAAATCGCGCGGCGGCTGATCGGCCAGCGAGAGCAGCTCAACGAAACACACCTTGCGAATCGGGGCGTCCTTGAGCACACGCCAATTCAAGTTGCGGCGTGATATGTCACCTACGCAGGTGACGCCGGCGCGCAGTGATTGCCGCACACCCTCGCGAACACCTTCCTGCTCGCGCTCGATCTGGCCGGGGGCGCGGCGTAGCTTCACCAATTGGGGGACCCAGTCCCAGAAAGGTGCCGGCTTCAGCAGTCCGGCGTAGCAGGTCAGCTCCAAATGGGCGTGCGCGTTGATCAGCCCCGGCGTGAGTATGGCGTCGCCGAGGTCGGTCGTCGGCTGGTTGCCGGTTGCCAGGTCCGCGGCCCGGCCGACGGCGGCGATGCGCTGATCCTCGATCACGACGGCGCCGTCGCGGATGGGCGGTGAGCAGACTGGAACGACCCAGGCGGCCGTGAGGATCATGGTTTCTCTGGTGTTCCGGCGCAGTGCGGCTTAGCGTTCTTGAACCAAGAACGCCAGTCGGCCTTGAGCTTTCCGACGGCCACGTACGAGGCCATGGATGACTCGCAATCGCACTCTTCCAGCGTCTTGGGCAGTGTCTTGCAGAAACGCTCGAGCAGGCGGGGCATTCGCTCGACGGCGGTCTTGGCCCGCTGCCGCTCGACTTCCACGGACAGCATGCGTCCGTCCTCGAAGGGGCGGTACTTGGTTCCGTCCTCGGCATAGCGGCCCACGTAGCACAGGCTGGCGTAGCACATTTGCAGCTCGCGCGCCAGGAACACCTCGGGCACCAGGGCCTGTCCCAGCAACTCGCCGCAATAGACGGCGTACTTGCGGGTCTCGGCGGGCGTCTCGTGGCGCGGCCCCTCGACGCAGACGTACACGCCGCGGCTGGCGAATTCGTGGCCGCCGTCGTCCAGAGCCTGCACGAGGGCTTCGCGGAGGCAGGGGCAGAAGACGGGCCATTGGCGCAGGTGTCCGAAGCCGCGGTCCTCGAAGAACGTCTGTGGTCGTGCGACGGTCTCGTCCACCAGGTCATCGACGACCACGTACTGGCCGATTTTGAAGTTGTGGCTGATGGCGTGTGTTTCGCTCCAGGAGAGGATCGCCCGGGTGCCCAGGTCCTTGAGTGCGTAGATGTTGGCCCGGTAGTTGACGAAGGTGGGCGTGCGATCGTAGTTGGCCTCGCCGTGCCGCGAGAGGAAGTAGAACTCGCCGCCGGGGGATTCACAGCGATAGACGGGTTGCGACTCGCCGAAGGGCGTGTTGCGGCTGCCGATGCGTTCGGCCATCAAGGCCCCGTCCTCCAGCAGGCTGTACGCGTCGCGTCCGCCGATGCACGCCAGGGTTGCCGACATTCGTTGCTCCCATTATCTGTCGATTGGGCCGTCTGGAACGAAGACGACACAGATCTGGATGTCTGTGTCGCCCGCCGCCTAAGCGGCCAGTATACGGGTTAGTCCGGCTGTGGCAAAGGAAGGGCCTCAGGGGAGCCCAGGAGGGACGGGGAGCATCGGCGTCCCGCCGGTAGTTCGGCGTCCCGCCGGTATTGGACGGGGAGCATCGGCATCTTGCCGGTAATTGGCGGTGACCGGCGGGACGTGCGGGTGCCACTGGCGGCTTGTCCGCCAGTGCCGCACGTGGAGTCTTGCGAGCAATCACACTGGCAGCGGCGTAGGTTGGGTCCGCAGACCCGACATTCCATCGCCGCCGGAATTCGTGT
>CAZUCH010000099.1:0-3090 GCA_964619045.1 uncultured Planctomycetales bacterium
CGATTGACCTTTGTGAACGAAACGCCCTCATCTCGGCGTTTGGCTCTTTTCTTATCTTCCAAGACGTCGGTCTTGGCCTCACGGTTGGCAACAGGGACTGTGTGCGGCGGGGTGGCCGCGTGCGGGCGTGTTCCTACATTGTGATCCTCCGTTTGAGTTGGTGATTGGCCTGGTATCTTCTGGTCCGTGGGATCAAAGGAGCGGTTGAGGCCGCCGTATGGGGGAGCGGGAAGTTCCCCGTTCCCGAAGACCATAACGCCGCTCGATAGCTTCCGGACCTTTCGCTTGCGGCCCTTGATCGCGCTCTTGAGATTGAGGCTCTTCCGCAGAATCGGTGGGTGTATTCTGAGGGAACCAGCTCCGCAGTTTCCCCCAGACCCCTTCCTTGGGCTTCTTTCCCCTCACGAGTTGAAGTCTGCGGGGAGAAGGCAGCGGGCAGCGGTCTCGCGATGCACGCCAAGCTCGCGTGCGATCCGCCGCTGAGACCAGCCACGGGCATGTAACGTCTGTATCGAGTGGACCTTGGCCATCTTGAGTACGTTCGCCATTCACAGCCTCCAATGAATTAAGAGTTTTTGCGGCGGCGTGAGGTGTGGATGAGCCGTTGCGGGTGATGCCGCCGCAAAAACCCTTAATTCATTTTGCCCGCCCGCTGACAGGTGAACGCGTGTTCTGTCCCGAGGCCGCTATGGCCGAAGCCGTGAAATCACGCTTGATCTACCGGACTTGCTCGTGGAGGAGATCCACGGCATGATCCTGTTGAACTTCTCGTTGCGGGGGGGATAGGCTGGGCGCGGTTGCCAAGTGGCACACCGGCCAGGCCGAGCAGCATGGTCTCGGCTGGTTCTGACGCGGGGGCGCGCTGGCGTTGCAGGGTCGCCGGTAGTGGTTGAATAGCGAGGAGTGTGCGGGCCGAACGCGGGATGCGAACTAGAGCTTGCGCCAGCTATCGGCCTCCGCGGACTTGCCCCAGGCTTCGTACAGCGCGACGATGCGCGATCGGGCATTGTTTACCTGAACCGTTCTCGTCGGTTCGACAGTCTGGAGCATCCTGTAGCCTTCGAGCAGCAGTGGCTCGGCTGCGGCGTAGCGTCCCCGATTAGCCAGGCATTGCCCGAGTGCGCTTCGGGCCTGTCCGCCGAGCGCGCTGACGTAAATAGCGCGCGTCGACGAACCATCGATCAGCGCGAGGCTCTCGCGCAACAGCGGCTCGGCTTCATCGAGCTTGCCGGCGGCGACCAGCGCCTCGCCGAGGATGATGAGGGTCCACGAAATCTGGGCGGGGCGGACGCCAACCACCTCGCGAAAGGCCCTCAGCGCGTCGCGCGCCAGCAACTCGGCTTCAGCCGGCGCGCCGACGGCAATCAGAACCTCGGCGAGTTCCCGCTTCGTCTCGAGTGCCGCGACCGTATCCTGCTTCTCATGCGCCATGTAGATTGACAGCGCCCGTCGATGCGACTCGACGGCTTCCGCTGCCTGGCCACTGCTGTACAGGTGCAGGCCGATCCAGCGCCACCAGAGGGCGGTCTCCAGCGCATCTTCGCCGTGCTGGGTCGTCAGGATGTCGAGCATCGAGCGGTCCAGCGCGATCGCCTCGCCGTGCTGCTTGGCGTAGCTCAGTGAAGATGCGAGGTACCTGGCGGTCCACAGTGCGTACCGGTGTGTATCTCCCATCTCCGCGCGCACCAGCGTGAACCGTTCGCGTAACATGTCCGAGGCGGCTCGTTCGTCCTGCCCGGCGAGAATCATGGCGAACGTCAGGGTGATCGTACTGCGGATGGTCTCTCGATGCGTCTCCCCCGATATTTTACGCCGTAGGGCCAGAACCCGACGATACCACTCGGCCGCCTCCTGGTAATCTCCATCGCATTCGGAGTACCAGCCGATTTGCTGCATCGATAGGGCCACGGCGACGTTCTCGGCGCCGAGCACCCGCTCGCGAATGTCGAACGCCTGTTTGGCGGCGGCGGTGCCGGCGGAGAAGTCGCCGGTGCTCGCGATGATGCCCGCATATGTATAGAGCCAGTCGGCTAGCTTCGCGTGTGCGTCTCCATGTGCTGAGATGGCCCGGCCGATGCCGTCGCGCAGCACGCGCGCCGCCTCCTTCGGATCGTCGCGCGCGACCAGAATGTGCGCCAATTCGCCCACGACCTTCAGAGTATCGTTGTTCTCGATCGATCGAATCTCGCTGAATCCGGCGATGGCATTGCGCAGCAACTGCTCGGCTTCGTCGCTATTGTCCCGGGCGCTCAGGACGCGGCTGAGCCCAATCAGAATGATGTTGGTTTCGGTGTGCTCGACACCAAGCTCGCGGCGGGCCAGCTCCAGCGTCTCGCGAAGAAGCTCCCCGGCCTCCTCCATCCGCCCGGTTCGCCGGTAGATGTCGTACGCCAGGTGCCTGCGGATGCGGATAGTGACGTAAGAGCCCTCGCCATGGAGTTGTTCGGAGAGTTTCAACGCCTTGACGTAGAGGCGTTCAGCGTCTTCGAGGCGACCCTGAGTTCCATAAACCGCGCCGAGGTTGAACGTCGTGCTGACGAACAACTCGTGTTCTCGGCCGAGAGCTTGCTCGACACCTTCGAGCGCTTCGAGCTGCAGCGACTCGGCCTCCTCGGCGCGACCCATGTGCGCCAGAACACTGCCGAGGCCATCCATCGCGGCGAGCGTCAGCTCCTGGTCGTCGCCGTGTGCGGATACCGCTAGTTCCAGACAACGCTCGAAAGCCGCCTTCGCGGCTTCGTAGTCTTCGGCCTGAGCGTAGTTCTTCGCGAGTTGGCTCAGGACGCGCGCTGACTCGTGGCCCGATTCGCCGAATCGACGAACATATGAGGCATGAAGCCACTCGTAATGCGGGGTCGCCGAGTTGTAGAGGCCCAGGTGATTGTACGTGCGAGCGATCGTCTCACGAATCTCCACCTCCGCGTCCGGTTGGTCCGCGAGTGTCCCGGACTCGATCCGCCGCGCCGCGTCGTCGAGCACCTCGCGCACCGTGACGTCGCGTGTCTTCGCATGAGTGGGATCGTCGGCGACCAGCATCATTTGCAGGAACGCCTTCACGGCGTCCGCTCGTTCGGCTTGAGCTTCGGCCTG
>CAZUCH010000099.1:3190-5494 GCA_964619045.1 uncultured Planctomycetales bacterium
CTCGCCGCGCAGGTGACGGCGAATATCCTCGGCCAGCGCGATGGCGGACGGGTATCTCCGATCCCGGCCCTTCGCCATTGCCTTGGCGACGATCGTGTCGAGGTCGCCACGAAACTCGCCGCTGACGGACGAGAGCCCGGGCGGCTCTTCGTCGTGGATTCGTCGGGCCGCCTCGGGCAGGCTGAGCTTGTGGATGTCGTGCGGGAGCCGGCCGGATAGCAACTCGTACAGCACCACGCCCAGTGAATACACGTCTGAGCGCGTGTCGAGTTCGTCCGGATCGCCATCGACCTGCTCCGGGCTCATGTACGGTAGTGTTCCGACAAGCTGACCGGCGAATGTGTGCATGCTCAGTGTCTCAACATCGACCGCCCGGCCGACGCCGAAGTCCAGAACTTTGGGCTGACCGGCAGCGTCCACCAGAATGTTGGCCGGCTTGAGGTCGCGATGTATCACGCCGCGTTGATGGGCGTGCTGCACGGCTTCGCACACCTTGCGGAACAGCTCCAGTTTCTCAGCGGTGCGCAATGCGCCTCGCTCCGCGTACTCACTGAGTGTCCGGCCTTCCACCAGTTCCATCACGAAGTACGGTTGCGAGCCTTCCGGCGTGGTGACGGTTCCGGTGTCGTACATCCGCGCGATCCCCCGGTGACGCAGACGCCCCAGCAACCTGGCTTCATGTTCAAACCGGCGTAGCGTCCCTTCGGAAGTGAGTCCCGGGCGCAGCACCTTCAGCGCCACCATTCTCCGCGGCTGACGCTGCTCGGCGGCGTAGACGATGCCCATGCCGCCGTGCCCAATTTCACGCACGATTCGCAGGCCGCCAAGCTCGCTGCCGGCCTTGAGATGTGGAAGAACGTGATCGAGTCCGCTCGCGAGCCCGTCCAGCACGTCGCCGACGGCAACGCCCTCGGGACCATCCGTCGCCAACAGGCTTTCCAGCCGCGCACTGTTCCCGCACCACAAGTCTCGCAGCGCCGCATCGACTTGATCCGGCAGTTCCGTATTCAGTGGGCCTTGCGGGGGTGCTTCCATAACTCCGTTATCCGTCCGATTGTCCCAACTTCTTACGAAGGGCGTTGAGCGCCCGGATCAACAGCATCGAGGCGGCGGGCCGGGAGATGCTCATTCGCTCCGCGATCTCCGCCGTCGAGAGCTGATCGCAAACCGCGAACGTGATCGCCTCGCGATGCTCCTTCTTCAGGCGCCCCAGTTCCTTCATTACACGGGCGAACGTGTCAGCGCGGTCGGCGGCGCTGAGCGGGGTCGTGCCCGAAGCCGACAGGAATTGCCACAGCGGTCCGGCGTCGGATAGTCCGGCGACGGTGGAATCGAGCGATGCCACGCCGCCGCCGCCGGCCCGCCGCTTCCTCCGCAGATGATCCGCGACTCGCCGCGACACGATCGTGGACGCAAACGACCTGAACCCGGCCGCCGTACACAACTTGAGCGTCGGTAGACTCTCGACAATGTCCATACAAGCGACCTGGCTGATGTCTTCGACGGCCGCGTAACGCCTGGCGTCGGTGCTCAGGCGAGCCGCGACCATCAGGCGCACCTGCGGCGACGCCGCCGTCAGCAGGCTATCGAGAGCCTGCGGGTCTCCTCTAACGGCGGCAGCCACCAGTTCATCACTGACTTCGCGTGCTCCGGACATCCGAAGCGCATTATACCAAATCGGCCGCTGCATACGTAGAACGGCGCGGCATCGCGACCGTCGCGTGGGACCGTCGTGTACCTAGAGTCGTTCACGCCACATGTCGCGCAACGGCCATTTTCTTGAGAGTCTGTCGATACGATCGAAATCCGCGCTGGCGCGTTGCGCGGCCCCCCGCATGAGCGACTAGTGATACAGCGATGAGGCATCGATGGACGGCCGGGCCGTGTCCGCCGCTAAACCGAGCCCACACTATCGCAAACAAAGGAGTGGTACGAGATGAAACACCCGAGATTAACAACCTACTGCCTGACGGCGATCCTGCTGGGCGGACTCGCTTCCGCGGCTGCTCAGACCCCTCTTGGAACCGAGTTTACCTATCAGGGTCAGCTCAAGGATGGCGGTGTCCCCGCCGACGGAGACTACGATTTCGTCTTTCGCCTCTACGACGCCGATACTGGGGGCGCGCAGGTCGGCGGCGATGTCACAGTTGGCGACTGGCCGGTCGCGGGCGGCTTGTTCACGTTGCCCCTCGACTTCGGAGTCGGTGCATTCGGCAGCGACGCGCGCTGGATCGAAATCGGCGTGCGCGATGACGCTGTCGGGGTTCCGTACACGACGCTATCGCCGCGCCAGCCGGTGACCGC
>CAZUCH010000099.1:5594-8862 GCA_964619045.1 uncultured Planctomycetales bacterium
ACATTCGGCGTTCAATGGCAGCAGGCGGTGCTCCCGACGCCCCCGAACGAGTGGTTCTACTTCGCCGTCGGAGGTTCCGGGCCGACGGTGGGCAGCGGAACTAGGCTGATTCGCGAATCGGGCACAGAGTTGCACTTCCAGACGCAGGACGGAATCTACAGTGGTTGGCCCTCCACGCAGGTGATGCTGGACGCCGACGGCAAAATGGGGATCGGGACCATGGACCCCACCGCTATGCTGGATGTGGACACGGACAGCGGCGTGCATGGGATCCGGTCAAGCACCTCGGGTATCCCCATCTTGGCCTATCGCACATCCACGTCTGGCACGTGGCCGGCCATTCATGCCGAGTCTGCCTCGTTATCGAGCAATGCCACCGCCATTCGAGGCTACATCACGGCCACGTCGCCCGGGGCCGGTTCGGCGGCGGTGTCTGGTCACAACTACAGCACCACCCTGTCTGGCTACGGCGTGAAGGGAGACCACGCTGGTTATGGAATCGGCGTCTATGGGACATCC
Source organism: uncultured Planctomycetales bacterium (assembly GCA_964619045.1). Taxonomy (GTDB): domain Bacteria; phylum Planctomycetota; class Phycisphaerae; order UBA1845; family Fen-1342; genus JANQFV01. Next base: position 6,114 of record CAZUCH010000099.1, read on the forward strand.
ACCAATGGCATCGGCGTCTACGGGACATCCACCAATGGGACGTACGCGGGCTGGTTCGACGGGAGGGTTAAGGTGGACGTACTGGAGATCACTGGCGCCGACGTGGCCGAGAAGTTCCCGGTCAGCGAGGAGGTCAAGCCCGGCATGGTGGTGGCCATCGACTCGGACAATCCAGGGCAGCTCTGCCTGGCTCGCGGGGCATACAATCGTTGCGTGGCGGGAGTGGTGAGCGGGGCGGGCGGTATCTCCGCCGGCACAATCCTGGGCAACATGCCCGGCAATGAAGACGCTCCGCCGATCGCGCTGTCAGGCCGCGTGTGGGTCCACTGTGACGCCACCGATCGGCCGATCGAACCAGGTGACCTGCTGACGACGTCAAGCACGCCGGGCCACGCCATGAAAGCAACCGACCACGACCGTGCCCAGGGCGCTGTCATCGGCAAGGCCATGACCGCATTGGACAGCAACCGCGGCCTGGTGCTCGTTCTTGTGAGTCTGCAATAGCCGGCAGCCCTGCCCAGGAGGATAAAACATGATCTTCAAGAAATCGGAACATAGGTGTCTTCCGTGTTGCAGGCCGCGCTACATCGGGCTGCTGCTGACGCTGGTGGTTATCAGTACCGCGACGACCGCCGATGCTGACACGTTCAGAATCGAGATCGACTACATGGTCGCCGACGGCCACTCGCACGAGCCCAATGCCACCGTGATTGGGGCGGTGCAGCAGATGTTCGCCTGCCAGGGTCACACGCTGATCATCGACGTGAGCGACGCCATAACGCACCATGACGTGCTACGGCGCGATCCGGAGGACTGCGCTAGCAGCCTGTTCGACTACTCCGGCTCGGCGGACAGCTTTGGCGCGATCAAGGCGGCCTTCGCCGATCACAGTTCGGATGACGGCTGGCACTATTGCATCTTCGCGCACCAGTATGAGGATTCGGAATGCGTGACCACCAGCAGCAGCGGTCTTGGCCAGTTGCCTGGATGGAACTTCATCGTAACGCTGGGCGCCTGGAGCGGTCAGACCGGCACCGCCTTTGACCAGGCGGCCACCCTGGCCCACGAATTCGGCCACAACCTGGGGTTGACCCACTGCGGTGTCGGCGATTGCAGCGGAATCGGAAACTACACTCCGATTCTGCCCAGCACCATGAGCTACCGCTACCAAGTCGCCGGCGTCCGAACGAACCTGCTGTGCAACGCGTTGACCGTCGAGGAGGCGCTCTATAAGGAGATCGACTACTCGCAGGGCCTCTTATGCGCTGTGGACGAGAACAACCTCGATGAGCAGTTCGGCACGGTGATGACTGCAGTGGACTGGAACTGCGATGGCAGTTTCGAGACCGGCGTCGCGCATGACATCAATGGCGGTAGTGGCGGCTGGTGCGGATCGACCGGCAGTCGAAGCTGGATCGATGACACGAACCAGTGGGCCTTCATCAGCGACCCGGGCGACGACTCCCGAGACAATAAGACCGAGGAAGTGAGCTGCATCACCTGGGAAGAATGGCAGGATGTCCAACAGGAGATGGATGCTCGAGGCGGCTGCCCCCAGCCTACGCTGACGGTCGAGCCCTGCATCACGGGGAGGAACGTGTATGTCGGCCCGTATTACTACCCGACGAGTGGAGGTTGCGACAATCCGTACTACTACCTCCAGCAGGCTCACGATCTGGCGCCCGAGCACAGCGTCTTCTTCCTCAAACCGGGCACATATCACGATACGTCCGTTTATGGAACAGTGGTACTGGACAAGGCCGGGGTTTACATGAGCAACATTGGTACGGCGACGATCGACTGAGGCGGCGAGTCTTCGTAGCGGGCGGCTCGCCAGGAGGTTGAGCGGACGTAGAACTGCTTCGTGGATGGAGTCGCGCTCCGAACTCGTAGAGCGCTACATGAGAGGAACAATCATGCTCCTGAGACACACACGCACACTGATCGGGTGCATACTCGTGTTGAGTGTCGCAACGACCGTTGACGCGAGCGACTATGACCTATCCTGGTATACCATCGACGCCGGCGGCGAGACCTTCAGCACCGGCGGCGACTTCGAACTCGGCGGAACCAGCGGCCAGCCAGATGCGAGCACGACCGTCATGTCCGGCGGCGACTTCGAACTCAGCGGCGGATTCTGGCCGGCGTTGACGACCGGTCCGGCTCTCCATCCCGGCGACCTCGACTGTGACGGTGACATCGACTTCGATGACATCGACGCCTTCGTGCTGGCCCTCAGCGGCCAAGCCGGCTACGAGGCCGCGTATCCCGACTGCAACTGGATGAACGCCGACTGCAACAATGACGGAACCGTCGACTTCGACGACATCGACGCTTTCGTAGCTATCCTCAGCGGCGGCTGATCAGACAGACGACGATCTTCGCCACTGCTAAGAAACCAAACGCCGGCACTGGGGCTCAGTATCCAGTGCTGGCGTTCTTCTCATGCTCGCCGCAACTTCACGAGCCTATGCCGCCCCAGAGCACCAAGCCTCGCTACGCAACCGTATACGAACTCCCTCTCCCACCCTTGATCTTCTGCCGCTTGACCTTCTTGGCCTTCAGGAGCGTGCCGAGAGCGTGTTCTCAGCGTTTCGACGTCATTCGGGCTGCTGCCGCGCGTGACCGGTTCCGCGCCCCGGCCAGCCCGGCCCACCCGGCGCCTAATACTCTCGCTCCCAGGCGAGGGCCTCGGCACGTGTCGCCGCTCTGTGCAGGACTTCGCCGAATGGTCGGCGGAGCACCCGTT
>CAZUCH010000100.1:0-8787 GCA_964619045.1 uncultured Planctomycetales bacterium
GGGTTGGCGCACTTCCTGGAGCACATGGCCTTCAACGGGTCGGAGAATTTTCCGCCCGGCGAGCTGATCAAGTACTTCGAGAGCATCGGGATGGAGTTCGGCGGCGACGTCAATGCGTTCACCGGCTTCGACCAGACGGTGTACATGCTCTACTTGCCGGATACGACGGTCGAGCAGGTTGACCGCGGCCTGATGGCTCTGGGCGACCAGGCCTTTCGCCTGTTGCTGCTGGATGAGGAGATCGAGAGCGAGCGCGGCGTCATCATGTCGGAGTTGCGCGCGGGCATGAGCTCCCAGCAGCGTATCCGAGATGCATTCTTCGAGCGTCTGTTCGTGGGCATGAGGATCAGCAGTCGAATCCCGATCGGTTTGGAGGACGTGATTCAGAACGCGGGGCGCGACAGGTTCGTGGACTACTATCGCACGTGGTATCGCCCGGAGCGCGTCACGCTCATCATGGTTGGCGACGCCGAGATTGAGCCGTACCTGCCGCTGATGGAGAAGCGGTTGGGGCAGTACCAGGCCAAGCTGCCGGTCCGCCCGGCGCATGGACCGGGTCTCAAGCCGTTGACGGAGCAGCGCGCGGTTATCATTACGGATGAGGAATACTCGCAGGGCGACGTTGATATCTACAACATCGTTCCTGGCCGGCCGCCGGTGACGACCGTCGAGCAAGCGCGTGTGGATCTCGTTGAACAGATTGGCGGCTGGATCATGGGACGCCGGTTCGATGAGCGCATCAATAAGGGCGCGGCGACCTATCGCAGCGCCTCCGTTGGCGTCTTCGGCATGATGAACGAGGCTCTGCTGGTGAACGGTTCGGCGACGGGAGAGCCGAAGGACTGGGAGAAGATGCTCGATGAGTTGGTGCTCGAGATTAGTCGGGCGCGTGAGTATGGCTTCCTGGCGCGCGAGTTCGAGTTGTGCAAGTCGGACATGTTGTCCTCGGCCGAGCGGGCCGTGCGTACGGAACCGACGCGCAATGCACGCGGGATGCTGAGGGGGATGGCGTCCGCGACGAACGATCGCGAACCGATCATGTCGGCTCGGCAAGAGCTGGATTTGCTCAAGAAGCTGCTGCCGACGATCAAGCTGGACGAGGTCAACGCGGCCTTCGCCGAGTACGCGCGACCCGGGACGTTCACATATGTACTGACAATGCCCGAGACGGGCGACTTCGAGTTGCCCAGCGAGGATGAGCTGCTGGCGGCGGGGCGCGCGGCGCAGGCCCGCAAACCGGAGCCGCCGCTGGATGAGCAGCGCGTGACGACTCTGCTGGAGCGCGAACCGACGCCGGGCCGGGTGGTCGAGACCTCGATGGACGAGGAACTTGCAATCACGAGCGGCTGGCTGTCCAACGGCGTGCGGTTCCATCACCGCTTCATGGACTACAAGGCGGACTCGGTGATGCTCAGCATCACGCTGGCCGGCGGGCAGATCGAGGAAACGGGCGACAACGCCGGCGTCACCGAGGTCGCGGGGCTGGCACTCCGCCAGCCGGCTACCGCGCGCCTCGACTCGACGACGATCCAGGACATCATGACCGGCAAGAACATCCAAGTCGGTGGCGGTGGCGAAAACGACGCCTTCACGATCGCGGTGACCGGTTCGCCACGCGACCTGGAGGCCGGTTTGCAGCTAGCGTTCGCACTGCTAACCGAGGCCCGCATCGAGCAGAGCGCGTTTGACAATTGGAAACAGGGTACGTTGCAGCAGTACCAGATGGCCAGCCGGATGGCGCAGTACCGCGCTTTCGAGACTCTGGTCACGACGATCTCGGGCGGCGATCCGCGACGCCACGCCATGCTCACGCCGGAGCTGATCGAGGCCCAGACGCTGGAGCGCGCCCAGGCCTGGCTGGAGCGACTGTGTCGTCAGGCCCCGATCGAGGTCGCGGTGGTCGGAGAGATCACGCTTGATGAGCTGCGGCCGCTGCTCGAGAAGTACGTTGGTTCGCTGTCGAGCCGGCCGCGCGGCGCGGTGTATCTGGACAAGCTGCGTGCTACGCTGCGTGCCGCGGGGCCGTACCGGCACGTCGTGGAGGTTGATACGATTACGCCGCAGTCGATGGTGCTGGCCGGTTTTGTCGGCTGTGACGCGATCAACACGCGTGACATGCGCGCGATGAACCTGGCGGGGATTGTCCTGAGCACGCGCATGATCGAGCGAATCCGCGAGGAGCTCGGGCTGGTGTACTCGATCGGCGCTCAGAGCATGGCGGCTCGATGCTACGAGGACGCGGGCTTCTTCTTCAGCGGGGCACCCTGCGAGCCGGGCAAGGGTGAGCAGGTCATCGCGGAGATTGAGAGCATCTTCAAGGACTTCGCCGACAGCGGCCCCACGGCTGATGAACTGGACGCCGCTCGGAAGCAGATTCGCAACACGCTTGATACGCAGCTGAAGGAACCGGGCTTCTGGTTCGGCCAGTTGCAGACCTTCGACCTGCACAAGGGTAAGCTGGAGAATCTGCGGAACATCGGAGCGGCGTACGAGGCTCTCAGCGGCGAGGAGATACGCGACATCTTCCGGAAGTACAACGTGCCCGAGCGAGTCTTCGCCGTCCGCGCCATTCCGGCTCCGACTCCGGCCCAGACGCCTGCGGACGAGGAGTCTGCTCCGGAGGGGGCCGCGCCCGAGTAGCGGCCGTCCAGCGGTCTGGTTGGGCGAAGATTTCGGATGGACGTTCAATCTGATCTGGGATAGGCTCGCGCTTGATCTTGGTGCTGTTGCTCTCATGGAGCGCTGACTTGCAGCCCCGAGAGAAGGAGACCGGATCATGGCGCGAATATCACGACGGGAAATCCTAGGATCGGCGGCCTTGGTGGGTGGCTGGATGGCATTGGGACCGCAACTGCTGCGCGGGCAGGACGCCGAGCCCGGTCGCGCGCCCGCGGCGAGTGGACCATACGAACTGCCGCCACTGCCCTACGGCTATGCCGATCTAGAGCCGTTTATCGACGCTCAGACGGTCAAGCTGCATCACGATGTTCATCATGCGGGCTACGTGCGCGGTGCTAATGCGGCCGTTGCGGCGCTGGCCGGGATTCGCCGCACGGGCGGTGAGGAGATCAAGCAGGTCCGGGCGGTCACCGACGAGCTGTCATTCGCGCTGTCCGGACATCTACTACACGATCTGTACTGGAATAGCATGAGGCGCGAGGGCGGCGGCGACCCGGCGGCCGACAGCGACTCCGGCCGGATGATCAAGCGAGATTTTGGCTCATATGACGCATTCCGAGCCAATCTGGCGGCGGCGGCGGCGCAGGTGCAGGGTAGCGGGTGGGCCGTGCTGGTCTACGAGCCGACCGCCCAGCGGCTACTCGTACTCCAGGCTGAGAAGCACCAGAATTCGGGCGTGAGCGGCGCGGTTCCGCTGCTGGCGCTGGACGTCTGGGAACACGCCTACTATCTCAAGTACCAGAACAAGCGCAGCGAGTACATCCAGGCCTTCATGGAGGTCATCAACTGGGAGAATGTGGAGCAGCGGTTGCAGGTCGGTCTCAAGCTGTAGCACCGATTAGCGGGTATGCCGCGCGATCCAGTTGCGCAAGCCTGACACTCAACGCCCCGCCAGGGCCCCTATATGCCACCTGCCGACAGTAGCAAATTGACACTGCCCGCCAACCGGCCCGCCGGAACGTCGCTGATTGTGATCCTCCTGGTGATGGTCGCGCTCATCACGCCGATGATCGCGCTATCGCAGGTCATCGCCTATTGGCGGACCGACGTGGTGGACGACCAGATGTTCGGCTACTTCGGCTGGCGCATCGCTCACGGAGCCACGGTCTACGTCGACGTCTGGGACAACAAACCTCCTGGTATCTACTGGATCAACGCCGTCGGGTTCCTGGTGGGCAACGACAGCTACTTCGGCGTCATCGCCATGTGTGTGCTGGCGCTGATCACGGCGCACACGGGGTTCTTCGTGGTGGGGGCCTCGGTCTATCATCGGGGGGCGTCGGCGCTGGCGACGATCCTGCTCAGCTTCTACGTGACTCATGCCTTCTACACCGGCGGAACCAACCGCACGGAGACCTTCCTGGTAGCCTGCGAGCTGGTTGGTGTTGCTTTCTATATGCGGGGCTTCGCGCGCGATCGGTGGTGGAAGTGGTACGCCGCCGGCATCTGCTGCGGACTGGCCTTCCTGTTCAAGCAGGTCGGCCTGGCGGCCTGGGGCTGCATGGGGCTGCACTTGATCATCCTGGTCAGCATGCGCGAGTTGCCCGTCATGGTCGGGCTCAGACGCTGTTTGCTGCTCCTGGGCGGCCTATGCACGACGATCGGCCTGGCGGCGGCGTACCTGGCTTCACAGGGCGCGCTCTACGAGGCCTACTACGCCAGCTTCCTGTTCAACCGCTACTACTTCGACGTCAGTAAGAGCCAGTTCCCGTACAACTTCGTGACCTGGAAGCTGCTTGAGGCTCATGTTCGGCAGGTCTTGCTTATGCCGCTGCTGATGGCGACCGCGGCCACGATCCATGCGTTTCTGTGGTGGCTGCGACCGGCGGATCGACCGTCCGACATCCAGGACCAGCTCCAGGCGCAACGGCCCGTTTGCCCGCATTACTTCCTCTTCTTCATGCTGTGGTTCCTGGTGGCGAGCTACGGCGCGTTGCTCAGCCCGATGGGCTACCGGCACTACCTGGTGCCGGTCGTGCCGCCGCTGTTGCTCATGGGCGGCTACCTGATCAATGTCCTGCGGGCCGAGGCCAAGCTGGTGCGGCGTTTTCAGCAGCGGGCCTGGGTGACGGTTGCGTTTGTGATCATCGGCTATTTTGCGCACGAGGCCGTGGTGTTCCAGTTCGAGCAGGTTAGCCACGTGTGGATCTCGCGCATCGACCCCTGGTATTTTGATGAGGGTGAATACGAGCCGGCGCACTGGGAGGTGGTCGGCGACGCAGTGATGCGCCATTCCGGCCCCGACGACCGAATCCAGGTCTGGGGCTACATGCCGGGTGTTTATCTCCATGCGCGGCGCATAAACACGTGCCGGTTCACCACGACCGAGAAGCCCGGCCACGTGGGGGCAAGCGCGAACTTCATACTCACCGAACTCGAGCAGACGATGCGGGCCGATCCGCCGGCGATCATCGCCATGCAGGACCAGGGTTATCGGTGGCTGCATGGCCGGATCGAGGGGTCCGCGTCATTCAATACGACGTTGGCGCCATGGATTGACGAGAACTACACGATGGTCGAGGAGATTCCGGAGTTCGAGACCGTGTACATCTTCAAACGCAACGATCTGACGATTGACGATTGACGATTGGGGATTGAGGGGTGAGCGTTGGTGGTCGCAATTGACGCCGGGCTGGGGTACATTCTCCGATTATGGCGATCATCGCACACGGTGTTGATCTCGTGCATTGTCCGCGCATCGGCCAGGTCTGGGAGCAGCATGGCGAGCGGTTTCTGTCGCGCATCTACACCCAGCGCGAGCGGGCCTACTGCCTGGACTGCAAGGATCCGGCCATCCGCCTCTCCGGTCGCTTCGCAGCCAAGGAGGCGGTGATGAAGATGCTGGGGACCGGCTGGCGCGGCGGGATGGAGTGGACCGACATCGAGACGGTGCCCGACCCGCTCGGAAAGCCACTTGTGACCCTGGGGGGTAAGACGGCCGAAATGGCTGCCACACTCGGCATCACCCAGATACTGGTTTCCATCTCCCACAGCGGGGACTACGCGATGGCCTCGGTGATCGGCTCCGGCACTCCCGAGTAGCCCAGCCAAGGGGTAGGGGGACAGTGATAATGCCATGCAATCTGCCCCTTTTTCTCTCCTCTCAGGTTTGCCAAGTCCCCCAAGTTGTGTTACAATTGTCAATATAGAGGAAATGGGAAGGATGTGGATGGTATAATGGCGAAGGGTACCAGAGGCGGGCCGCTGCCCTTGAAGGGCGTCTATACGACCGGTGAGGTTGCGGAGGTGTGCAAGCTCAGCCAACAAACGGTCATTCGGTGTTTCGACGCCGGTCGACTGCGGGGCTACCGCGTACCGGGGTCGCGTTTCCGGCGAATCCCGCGGGATGCGCTCATTCAGTTCATGAAATCGAACCAGATTCCGCTGGACCATCTCGACCTGGGCAAGACGCGGGTTCTGGTTGTGGATGATGATCCGGCCATTGTCGAGATGCTGGTGGAGTTGTTGGAGCGTGACGGGCGGTTCGAGGTCCAGACGGCGGCGACGGGTTTTGACGCCGGCCTGCGGACGCGCGAGTTCCGCCCGGATGCCATCGTGCTGGACTACCTGTTGCCGGACATCAACGGCAACGCGGTGTGCCGCAGCATACGTCACGACGAATCGCTCAAGGACGTTAAGATCATAGTGGTTTCGGGCGTGATTGAGCGTGATCAGGTGGACAAGCTGCTGGAGGACGGGGCGGACGATTTCATTCAGAAGCCCTTCAGCATCGAGCAGTTGGTCAATCGGATCACGGAGTTGGTTGGGAAGAAGTAGGCAGAGCACAGGATGATTGTGGCCGCGGAAAAGCAGCCATCTTCGGAACTCGTGTTGTCGCACTTGGACGGTCTGCCGACGCTGCCCGCGGTTGCACTGAGGCTGCTGGCGGCTGGCGAGCTCACTGAGCCATCGGCCACCGCGGCCCTCGAGTTGCTGGGCCGCGATCGGACGTTGACGGCCAGGGTGCTGTCAGCGGCGAGAATGGCAACCGGCGCGGCGCACGGCCCGGTCGTGACGTTGGACGAGGCCGTGGCTCTGCTCGGATTCGCCGGCGTTCGCAGCGTTGTGCTGGCAGCGGCGGCGTTTGATTGCTTCGCGAGCATGGCGCCGGAAGCCGAGTCGGGGGCTTTCAACCGCTCAGAGTTCTGGCGGCATTCGTTGGCGGTGGCCTGCGCGGGGCGGCAATTGGCACGTCAACGCGCCGATCTGGGAGTGGACGCGGCAGACGCCTTTGTCGCCGGGCTGTTGCACGATTTGGGCAAGGTGGCTCTGGCCGCGGTCTTTCCGAAGGCCTACGACCGCATCGTGACGCGGGCCGATCACAGTCGGGGTGACATTGCCGACAGTGAGCGGGCGATTCTCGGAGTTGACCACACGGTGGCCGGTCGGCGGTTGGCGGAGCGCTGGCGTTTGCCGCCGGCGCTGCAAGAGGCGGTTTGGCTGCACCATTTGGCGGCCGACGCACTGCCGCGATCGGTCAGCCAACCACGCCTGATCGGGGTGGTGCAACTGGCGGATACACTGGCGCGGGAACGGCGTGTCGGCTGGTCCGGCAACCACGTGTTCTGCGAACTTTCACCGGGTCTGGGCGAGCGCCTGGGGTTCAGTGTGTCGCAGACGGCGGCGGTGGCCGAGCGGCTGGAGTCAGAAGTGACGGGGCAACGCCGGTGGCTGGAGCTGGACGCGGGGCTTTCCCTGCCCGCGCGGGTCGACCACATGGCGCGCGCCAACGTCGAACTGGGCCGAGCCAATGAGGATCTGACAGCGGGCAACCGGCGTCTGGTCGCCGGGGCGCGGTACTTCCAGGCCCAAGTCGAGTTTGAGCGGCACCTGAGCGATTGGGCTGATCCGGCGGCGGTAGTGGCAGCGATGGCCCGGTCGGCGACACTGGCCCTGCGGCAGCCGCATGGGGCGGCGTTCGGACTGCGTGATCGGGCGTCGGCGCTGGACACGTGCTGGGTTGGTGTGGGGGATGGCGCTTGTCGACACGTGACGCGGGCCATTTCGGATGAGCTTGGCGGGTGGCTGGACACGGCGCGGGGCAGCTCCGACCTGCTGATCACGGTAGTCCCGCCGGCGCTGCGCGAGTTGCTTGATCCGGACGCGTCGCTTGCCGACCAGGACACGCTCTGGTTGCTGCCGGTTTTTCACGAGGCTGGTATCGTGGGGGGCATCGTGTACCCGGCCGAGGCCGACCAGCGGATCGAACTGGCCGAAGAGTCGGATGAGCTGCGCTCGTTTCTGGCGAGCCTGGGGCTGGCACTGGCCCGGGCCAATGCGCAGGCGGCGGCGCGGCGTCTATCGGAGGATCTGGCGGACACCAATCGCCGCTTGCAGCGTATGCAGATCGAACTGTTGAGGTCGCGCACGCTGTCGATGATCGCCGAGATGGCAGCCGGGGCGGGGCACGAGTTGAACACGCCGTTGTCGGTCATTTCCGGCCGGGCTCAGATGTTGGCAGCCACGCAGGACGACGAGGAGGTCAAGCGGGTGCTGCGGATGATCTCCGAGAAGGCCCACGAGTGCAGCGGCATTGTCAGCGAACTGCTGGATTTTGCTCGCCCCCGCACGCCGCGGCGTGAGGTGTTGGATCTGGACGAGCTGCTGGCCGAGTTGCGGGCCGGCAGTGAGGAAGCGAGCGGTTTGTCCGCTTCGCAGTTGAGTCTGGAGAGTCCGCGACAAAATGGTCCGCGGGCGGCGCCGGCGATGATCCTGGCCGACCGGGAGCAGATTCACGCGGTGTTCAACGAGCTGTTGAGAAACGCGGCCGACGCGGTCTCGAAGAACAGCGGCCATGTGGTGCTGCGATACCAGGACGCCGTCGAGCCGGAGATGGTAGAGCTGCTGGTCGAGGATGCTGGTTGCGGGATGTCGCCGGCGGTCTTGCACCGGGCGTTTGATCCCTTCTATTCGCACCGCAACGCCGGGCGGGGGCGCGGTTTGGGATTGCCACGGGCCTACCGGATCGTGGAAGCGCACGACGGACGGATCTGGCTGGAGAGCCGGCCGGACGAGGGCACGACGGCGCACGTGCTCTTGCCGCGCGGGACTAAGTAGCGGCCGACGAGTTTGAGAACTTATCCAATTGCAGGGTGGGGCGGGCGTCTC
>CAZUCH010000101.1:0-8783 GCA_964619045.1 uncultured Planctomycetales bacterium
CAGAAGCGCGGCCTGGACGGCATGTCCTGTTGGCAGTCAGTGATACTGGGCACGGCATGGACGCCGCAACGCTTGAACGGGTGTTCGAGCCGTTTTTCACTACCAAGCCCGTGGACCAGGGCACCGGGCTTGGCCTGGCCACCGTGCATGGCATCGTCAAGCAGTCCGGCGGCCACGTCATGGTGTACAGCGAGCTGCGGCGCGGCACGACCTTCAAGGTCTATCTGCCCGCGATCGAGGGCGCCCCGGCCGATGAGCCGTCGGTTTCGCAACTGGACGCATCCTGGCGGGGCCGCGAGACCATCCTGCTCTGTGAAGACGACGGACCGGTTCGTGAGCTGACCGCCGGGGCGTTGCGCGCCGCGGGCTACACGGTGATGACCGCGGACAGCGGCCAGGAGAGCATCGAGGCGGCACGGAACCACACCGGTGTGATCGACCTGCTGATCACTGATGTCATTATGCCGGGCATGAACGGGCGCGCGTTGTCCGAGCATTTGCGCGCCACGCGCCCCAGTTTGCCGACATTGTTCATTTCGGGTTACACGTCCAACGTCATTGCCCACCACGGCGTGCTGGACGAAGGCGTCGAGTTCCTTGAGAAGCCCTTCTCCGGGGCTGGACTGCTGGCGAAAGTGCGCGCGGTGCTCGACAAGGCGCGATCGGACGCTTGACGAGCGGTGAGTCGTGGGCGGCGGACTGACACGCAAACCCAACGAGCCCCGCCGCCGAAGCGTGGGGCTCGTGGAAAAAGCTCGTTTGCCGCTGACGGGCGACTAACGCTTGGAGAACTGGAAGGACCGGCGGGCCTTACGCTGGCCGGGCTTCTTCCGCTCGACACGCCGCGCGTCACGGGTGAGATACCCGGCTTCGCGGAGAGTCACTTCGTATTGGGAGTAGGCCTTGATCATGGCGCGCGCGAGGCCGAGCCGCACGGCGCCAGCCTGCCCGGTATGACCGCCGCCGTGGACGCGGATCAGCACGTCCCACTGTTTGCCGACGCCGGTGAGCTCGAGCGGAGCGAGGGCATCGTTGCGATCCTGTCGCTCGGTGAAGAACTCGTCCACCTCGCGCTTGTTGATGATGAACTTGCCGGAGCCGGGCAACATCCGGACGCGAGCCACGGAGGCCTTGCGGCGACCAGTGCCCAAGTGCGTCCCGAATGCCGGGCCCACAACGATGGGCTCGTCGGCGGGCTGCGGTCTGGGAGTTGCAGGCAAATCATCAACCGGCGTAGCGTCCGCCACTGGGGCTGGATTCTCGGCAGCCGGCGTGGTGTCGTCCGGCGTGTCCGGTTTCGGTGTCAGGTCGGAATCCGTCACGTTCGTAGCTCCTGCGGACTAGATGGGCAATTGCCCAGGCTGCTGGGCCTGATGCGGATGTTCAGCGCCCGTGTACAACTTGAGCTTGGCAAGCATCTTGGTAGCCAGCGCGTTCTTGGGCAGCATTCGCCGAACGGCCTCCCGGAGAACTCGCTCCGGGTGGCGTTCCAGCATGGTCGCCATGGTGGTCTCTTTGAGGCCGCCAGGATACCCGCTAAAGCGCTGATAGACGACTTGTTCCTTCTTACGCGTGCCGTTTACCCGCACGGCACCGGCATTGAGCACGACGACAAAGTCGCCGGTGTCAACGTGGGGCGTGTAGGTGGGCTTGTGCTTACCCATGAGGACGGTCGCGATCCGAACGGCCAAGCGTCCGAGCACCTGGTCGGTGGCATCCACCAAGAACCACTGTCGGTCGATGTCGTTCGGGTTGGCCAGATAACACTTGTTGGCGGTTTTCATACACAGTTCCCACAGCCGGATCGTGTCCGGACTCAAAGTCAGAATTACGTAGTATACGGATTCGAAGCCGGGCGTCAACCCACCCTGACGGCACGAGAACCGGCATTCGCCGATCGCCTCTACCACCCTACCCCGATGGTCGCGCCAAACCGCTGAAAGGCACCTCGATCTCCAGGAGGCCGACGCTGACGATCGCCAGGCGCTTGGCCGACTTGATCCGCACCACCAGACCCTCGCGATTGAACCGCCGGACGTACACGCGGTCCTGAGGCTCGAGGGCGGCGGCCTGCGTATCGGTGAGCGGCGGCGGTGCGGGCCGCGACCTCGGCTTGTCTCGCGACGCCTCGTCACGCTGCCCCTGGTCCGTCTGGGGCTTGGTTTGAGGCTCGGGGCGTGCGGCTTGGGCGCTCTTACCCCCCCGCCGCTGCTGGCGAGGAGCTGCCGGTGCCGGCTTTGGGCGAGGCGGCTTGGGGGGCGGCTCTGGAGTGGCCGGGGGCAGCACGTCGCCCAGAGGCACCTCGACCGAGAAGGCCCCGACGTCCACCTCGGCCCGTTGCTGGTCCAGTCTGAGGCGGACGACCTTGCCATCGCGATCGAAATCACGCACGCGGACCTTGTCGCCGGGCTGCAAGTGGACGACTCGAGTGACCCAGGCATTGAAATCGGCCTGCTGCCGTTCTAGTCGCTCACGAGCCCCGACGGCGGCATCTTGGGCCTGGCCGGCTTCAAGTTTGGCCGTCTCGGCCTCCTTGCGAGCATGCTCAGCGCGGCGTTTGACCGTGCGAGTGCCCTCCAGGGCCGCGTGCAACGTCTTGGCGCGACGCGAGAAGTAGCGGGAGGCCGCCGCGACCAGTCGCTTGGGCATTCCCAGGTGTCTGGCAACCGAGATGGCATTGCTCTGGCCGGGTACTCCGATAACCAGTTCAAAAGTGGGGCGGAGCGTCGCCGTGTCGAACTCGACGCAGGCGTTCTCGGCGCCCTCGTGTGCCAGGGCGTAGCCCTTGAGAGCCCCCAGGTGGGTTGTGGCGACGCCGCGACTCTTGAGGCGCAGGATCTCATCGAGGATGGCACGGCCCAGGGCGGCGCCCTCGTCAGGGTCGGTTCCGGCGCCCAGTTCGTCGATCAGGAGCAGCGTTTGCTCGCCGGCTGCCCGCAGCATCTCGAGGATTCGCGTCAGGTGACCGCTGAAGGTGCTGAGGGATTGCTGCATGCTCTGCTCATCGCCGACGTCGATCAGCACGTTCTTGAAGACTCCGATCCGGGCACCCTCAGCGGCCGGGATGGGCAATCCGGCCTGCGTCATCAGTGACAACAGTCCGATAGTCTTGAGCGTTACGGTCTTGCCGCCGGTGTTGGGGCCGGTGACGATCAAGAGGTTGAAATCCTCGCCAAGTCGGTAGTCTATGGGCACGACTTCGTCGGCCGCCCCGCCGTCCGCCTGCTTGTTGCGAGCCAGCTCCAGAAGTAGCGGATGCCGCGCGTTGCGTACGGCCAGCGTGCCGGGCGAACCGATCTCGGGGCAGTGCAGCTCGTACTGCCGCGCGAAACGCAGCTTGGTGGCAATCAGATCCAGCACGGCCAGGGCGTCGAGCGTGCGGCGAATCTCGGTCTCGTTAAGGTGGATTTCGTGGGCTAGCTCCCACAAGAGCCGGCCGATTTCCTCCTGCTCGATGCTGCGAAGATCGCTGATGCGGTTGTTGAGTTCGACGACGGTGGCGGGCTCGACGTAGAGCGTGGCTCCGCTGTCCGAAACGCGATGCACGATGCCCTGGATTCGGCCGCGACACTCCGAACGCAGCGGCAGCACCAAGCGGTCGCCGTGGAAGGTGTGGTTCGGGAATTGCAGAAACCGGCGTACGGTCGGATCGCGCAACAGCGTCCCGATGGTGTCGTGAATCTGGCGGGTGGCGGCCTCGATGTCGCGGCGAACCGTCTGCAACTTCGGGCTGGCGTCGTCGCGGACCTCGGCCCGCTCGTCAATTATGAGCCTGATTCGCTCGGCGAGCGGCCGGAAATCACCGACGCGCTCAGCAAGATGTTGCAGTTCGGGCCGCTCTGGGGTCAGGTCGAGTAGGTACTCGGCCAGGGCGTGCGTGCTTTCGAGAGCCGCGCCGATCTGGGCGACGTCCTCGACACTGACACGCAGCGGCGGTCCGCAGCGCTCCACGATGGCCCGCACGTCGGTCAGACCGCCAAAGGGCGGGACGCCGCGCGATTCGACCAGGGAATGCAGCTCGCGGACCTGATCTAGCCAGCGGCGGATGAGCGCTTCGCCGTTCACGGGCTCGATGGACTCCGCCAACCGACGTCCGAGGCCGGTATAGGCGAATCCGGCCAGCAGGTCGCGGATGCGGTGAAAATCGAGGCAGTCGAGAGTGTGGGTATCCATGGTTCCAATTGCCGCCGAGGCTCGAAGTTGCCACAATGGCGCAAGCGTCGGTCGGCCCGGCGCATTACTTCATTAGATGGCTCCTAGGGTATGCGAAGTCCACGGCGATTTCCAAGGGTGTGGGCGGCAATCTGTGCTTGCGGACTGTTATTGGCCGACGGCTGGTCGCAATCATCGGTGCCGGACATGGGCGGCGAGAGTGGTGGAGCCGCAGCGGCAACCCAGCCGACAGCGGCGCCCGACGGTGATGCCTGGCTGGCGTTGGTTCGCCTGGATCTGGATGCCGGCCGGCTGTCAGAGGCGCGGGCCGCGCTGAATCAGGCCCTGGCAATGCACCCGGAGCACGCCGGGCTGCGGCTGGCAACGATTGACCTCTTACTGGCGGCCGGGCAACCGGCGAGTGCCCTGCGACGCGCCCGGGCGCTGGAAGTCTCGCCGGATGCTCGGCCGGCGCTGCATTTCAGGTTGGCGCAGGCGTACCACGCACTGGGGCGCGTCCTCGGGAAAGCGCGGGTGGAATCGGTACCCGGTGGTCGGGCGGGGCAGTTTATCGGCCAGCGCCTGCTGGTCGAGACGCGCCCGGGAACGGACTGTTTTCTGTGTTGCCCGCCGGCATCGGCACTGTTTCAGCTTCGCTTGGCATTGGACGCTGGTTTCGATGCGCCCGCCGCTCATGTGCTGCACGCCCGCATCTGGCAGGAGCTTGGTAAGCCGCGGGTGGGGCTTAATCTGCTGCGTGGTCGAGCGGCGGTTCTTCTGGTCGATCCGACGCCCAAGGTGCTGACGGCGTACGCGGACCTTGCCCTGGCGGCGGACGAGTTGGCCGAGTACTTGCGCTACGAGCGGCTGCGGGCGGCTCGGACACCGGCACAACGTGACGAGATTCTCGGGGCGGCATATCTGGCTGCCGCCGAGCGCCACAGCCTGCGCGGCAACGAGACACTATACATGCATTGGTTGCGCCGGGCCCTGGACCATCTCCCGCGTGACGCAGCCCTGCTGGCGCGGCTGGCCGACGCGGAATGGGACACCGGCCGGCGTGAGGAGGCTTGGCCGCTGTATCGCCGGCTGTTGGCGGCGGATCCCGGCCATGCGCGGCGGGCGGAGATTCTGTCGCGCCTGGGCGAGGAAGCGGCGGCGGCGCCCGATAACAAACACTGATCATATTCTTCTCGTTTTTGGGGGGAAGTTTCCAGTAACCGGTAACGGTCGTCGCACGCGAGCGTCGCACGTCGCGGGTGCCGCCCGCCAGCGGAGGCGACGTTTCTCTCGGACAGACCCGGTACGGCGGGGCTAGGGGAAGGAGGGGATTCGCGTAGGCGGGCTTGAATTGCGTTTTGACATATCGCAGGCTTGGGGTAGTTCTGTTCGGTAAAGAAGCTCAAGTCCAAAAGAAGCATAGGCAGGAGAAGAAAGCATGGCGATCACAATTAACAACGTGGGACAGTTGTCCCTACTCAACATCCTGGGCAAGACAACAGAAGCGCAGGAAAGCGTGATGTTGCGCATGTCGAGCGGCTCGAGAGTCAACCGCGGAGCGGATGATCCGGCCGGTCTGCTTGCTATTACCAGCCTCATGTCGGAGCTCACCAGCGTCGACGCGGCCATCCGCAGTAACCAGCGAACCGATGCGGTGCTGGGCGTGGCAGACTCAGCTCTGGGCGAAGTCGGAAGCCTGCTGGAAGACATCCAGCGACTGGCCGCCGAGTCGGCCAATGACGCCGCCTTGTCGAACGAGGAAATCGCGGCCAACCAGACGCAGATCGACGACGCCCTGACCTCAATCGACCGAATTATCAGCAACACGACGTTCAATGGAACGCAACTGCTCGACGGCTCGCTAAGCGTTCGCAGCACAATCGGCAATGCGGGCGCCGTGACGGATGTCAAGGTCTACAGCCGCAAGCCGGGTACGACCAACACGGCCCTTACGGTCTCGGTCGCCACAGCCGCCTCGCAGGGCGTGCTGACTGGTGTCATGGCCACCAGCACGGCGGTCGACACGGCCTTCTCCGTGCAGGGCAAGCTTGGAACAGCCGTCATTCAGGTCACCGCTGACGAGAACGTCTCGTCGGTCGCGGCCAAGGTCAACGCCGCCAAGGCGCAGACCGGCGTGTCGGCCGTCATGAGCGGCGTGAATATGAACCTGCACAGTGACACCACGGGTACTGAGGCCTTCGTCCGCACGAGCCTCATTTCTGGTAGCGGCATAACCGACGGCTACGATGCGGGTGCCGATGCCGACGTCACAATCAACGGCCAGGCTACCGCGGTGGACGGCGACACCGTGGCCTATAACGGCAACGGCATCTCACTGACGTTCGAGATTGGCTCGCTGGGCGCGGGCAGCAGCACGACCGTCACGGTCCAGGGCCAGGGTGGAGCTACGTTCCAGCTCGGAACAAACGCGGGCACGCGCGCCACGCTGGGTATCGAAGGCGCGTATACGGACCAGCTCGGCAACGCGACGGACGGTTACCTGGCTTCGCTGGGTAGCGGCAAGAGCCACGACCTGCTCACCGACGCGGCCGGGGCGGCGACAGTCGCTCGTACCGCCGCCCGACAGGTGGCCCAGTTGCAGGGCCGGATCGGTGGGTTCCAGAAGTTCCAGGTTCGCACAGCCCTGAACTCCCTGAACGACACCAAGGTTGGTCTGGAAAAGGCCAAGGGTGTTATCAAGGACGTGGACTACGCGGCCGCCAGCGCGGAACTCAACCGCCAGAACATCCTGCTGCAGTCGGCCATGTCGCTGATGGGCATCGCCAACCAGCAAAGTTCGCAGGTGCTGGCACTGCTGCGGTAGCCGGCGGAAAGAAGAGTCTCCTTGCAAGATGGGTCAGGGTCGGGCGACACAGGTCGCCCGGCCTCAGCCCCTACCCCCGAGGTCGCCATGACAGCTTGGCCCAATAACTCGCGCGGCTCGGTTCGGAATATCGTCCGAGCAAGCGAAGTTTATTGCGGTTCGGCCGTCTCTCTCCCGGTCGCCTAGCGACCGCTAATGCCCCGGCCTGGCGGCCGGGTTGGGAATGGCTCTCGGACATTCGGGCACATAGCTGCTCGAGCCATGCGCGACACGGTACGCGACGCGAGGAAATCTCGCGCCGCGTGCTTGTCATTTCCCATCCGCGTTTTGCAGGCTTTGGGTGGTTCACTCGCCAGAAACTGCAAGGAGAAGACTCATGGCAATCACACTCAACAACGTTCAGGCACTTCGAATCCTGAACATCCTGAACAAGACAACAGAAGCACAAGAAGGCGTGATGTTGCGCATGTCGACCGGCTATCGGGTCAACCGCGGTGCGGACGACCCGGCCGGTCTGCTGGCCATCACGGCACTGAACTCCGAGCTGACCGCCGTCGACGCGGCCATCACGAGCAACCAGCGCACCGACGCGGTGCTGGGTGTGGCCGACGGCGCCCTCGGAGAAATCTCAAGCCTGCTGGACGACATCCAGCGCCTGGCGTCCGAGTCGTCCAACGATGCCGCCTTGTCGGCCGAGGAACTGGCCGCCAACCAATCCCAGATCGACGACGCACTGTCCTCGATCGACCGCATCATCGGTAACACGCAGTTTAACGGCACGCAGCTCCTGGACGGCTCGCTGAGCGTTCGCAGTACGGTTGGCAACCAGGGCGCCGTCACGGATGTGCGCGTCTTCAGCCGCAAGCCGGGCGCCAGCGACACAACCCTGACGATCTCCGTCGCCACGGCGGCTTCGCAGGGCGTTCTGAATTCCGTGATGACCACGAGCACGGCGGTCGACACGGCCTTCTCCGTCCAAGGTGAACTGGGAACCGCAGTCATTCAGATCACCGCGGACGAGAACGTCTCTTCGGTCGTGGCCAAGGTCAACGCCGCCGTTGCGCAGACCGGTGTGTCGGCGGTCATCAGCGGTGCGGTCATGAACCTGCACAGTACGACGACGGGCAGCGATTCATTTGTCCGCACGAGCCTGGTGTCGGGCAGCGGCATAACCGACGGCTATGACGCTGGGGCCGATGCCTCGGTCACGATCAACGGCCAGGTCACGGCGGTGGACGGCGACAACGTCTTGTACAACGGCAACGGCATATCGCTGTCGCTCGAGATCGGCACGCTGGGCGCGGGCAGCACCACGACCGTCACGGTCATGGGCCAGGGTGGGGCCACGTTCCAGCTAGGAACGAACGCGGGCACGCGCGCCACGTTGGGCATCGAGGGCGCGTACACCGACCAGCTCGGCACGGCCTCGACGGGCTACCTGGCCTCGCTCGGCAGCGGCAAGGCCAACTCGCTGCTCACCGACCCGGCCAATGCCGCCACCATCGCGCGCAACGCGTCCCGCCAGGTCGCCCAGTTGCGCGGTCGCATCGGCGGCTTCCAGAAATTCCAGGTGCGGACAGCCCTCAACTCGCTGAACGACACCAAGGAAGGTCTGGAGAAAGCCAAGGGCGTCATCAGGGACGTGGACTACGCGACTGAGACCGCCGAACTCAATCGCCAGAACATCCTCTTGCAGTCGGCGATGAGTCTGCTGGGAATGGCGAACCAGCAGAGTGCACAGGTGTTGTCACTGCTTCGGTAGAGTCGACAGTGCTCATCTCCGGTAACTGGCGACAGGCCGGGCGGT
>CAZUCH010000102.1:0-8757 GCA_964619045.1 uncultured Planctomycetales bacterium
TTGTTCGTGGCCAGCTTCTGTTTGATGATGTCGGCCTGGAGGGTTACGCCGAGGTGGTTGGCCTGGCTGGTCATGTCGGCGGCGGTGTGGTAATCGACGCCGTCCTTCTTGAACTCGGAGTTACGTAGGTAGCACCAGAGGACGGTGAACATGCCGAGTTGGTGGGCGTGCTCGAAGGCCTCGGAGACCTCTTCGATCTGCCGATCGGAGGCGTCGGAACCGAAGTAGATGGTGGCGCCGATGCCTGCGGCGCCCATGTCCCAGGCCTGCTCGACGGATGCGAACATGCGTTGGTCGTATGTGGTTGGGTAGGTCATCAACTCGTTGTGGTTGATCTTGAGAATGAAGGGGATCTTGTGGGCGTACCTGCGGGAGACAAGGCCCAGAACGCCGAGCGTGCTGGCGACGGCGTTGCAGCCACCCTCGATGGCGAGCTTGACGATGTTCTCGGGGTCGAAGTAGATGGGGTTGGGGGCGAACGAGGCGCCGGCGGTGTGCTCGATGCCCTGGTCGACCGGCAGTATCGAGACGTATCCGGTGTTGCTGAGGCGGCCGTGCCCGTAGAGCCATGCCAGTCGGTCGAGGACGCGGTTGTTGCGATCGGAGTCGATGAAGATCCGATCAACGAAGTCGGGGCCGGGCAAGTGCAGTGACTCTTGCGGGATTGTCTTGCACTTGTGATCCAGGAGAGCCCTGGCCTTGTCGCCCAGGTGTTTGAGAACGTTGTCCATCATTTCGATTCCTCCATGGAGTTCGTAACCGGCACACACCGCCAACGTTGGGTGGTTCGACCACCGGTGCTGGAGGAGGATTGTAACCGCGTTGACCGGCGGTCTCATCATCTCGGCGTGTGCCAACGAGATAATTATCGGCAGTTCGCGGTACGAAGGTTTGGCGAAGCCCGTTCCGGGATCGCTTTCGGGCGGGAATGTCGGGGGACGATGGTGGGCTTTCGCCGTTGTTGGCGCGCGGTTACCCTGCCTGTTGAGCGTGGCTGGGGCGGCGGTTGGTCGCCCCATCCTGTTGGATATCGCGCCGCAAGCACGATTACTGAGACTATCGAATCCTGGAGCTAGTGCCATGCGAAGAGTCGCCCTATTGCTGTCGAATGTCTGTCTGATCGCCCTGCTGCTGCTGCAAACATCGTGCGCCTCGTCGGGGACGGAGCGTGCGGGGTTCTGGATTGATATGTATGACGGGGAGCCGCTCCCTGAGAGTGAGGTTCTGGACGATTTGGCCGACGCGCGGGTGGTGTATGTCGGCGAGCGTCATACGGTTCAGCGTCACCACGACCTCCAGCTTCGGGTCGTCGACGATCTGGTGGCACGGGGCCGCAGCCTGGTGCTGGGGCTCGAGCAGATGGAGCGTTACCAGCAGCCCGCGCTGGATCGCTACTGGAAGGGCGAGATCGACTTTGATGCGTTGGCTGTTGAAACGGACTGGGCGGAGCGCTGGTCGAATTACGAGCAGTACCGTCCGATTCTGGAGGCCGCCCGGGCATCCGGGGCCCCGATTCTGGCCCTCAACGCCAAGTCGGAGACGGTCCGGGCAGTTGCGCGTCAGGGCATCGACGGTCTGACGCCCGAGCAGCGTGCGAAGCTGCCGGACGAGATCCTGCTCGACCAGCCGATGTACGAGGAGCACATGCGGCAGGTGATGATGGTGCATGCGCACGTCTCGGAGGAGATGCTGACCCGGATGTTCCAGGCCCAGGTCAGCCGTGATGAGACGATGGCGGCTACGTTGGCGGATTTCCTGCTGTCGGAGACCGGGCGTGATCGCATGGCGGTGGTGCTGTGTGGTTCGGGCCACGTGGCGCAGGCGATGGGGATTCCGACCCGTGTGCGATTGCGAATGCCGGGCGTCAAGGACCGCATTCTGGTGGTTTCGGGGAGCGGCGACGTCGAGTTGTCGTCGGCGATGAAGGCGATGACACGCCACATCACGGTAACTCACGAGCAAAGGCGACAACTGGCAGTGCCGCTGGCGGACTATCTACACGTCACGGAACTCAAAGCTGAACCGGACGGTGAGTAGTCGGACCGGCCGCAAGGGGGATCGGCAGGTTGCCTTGGGGGGCCGCGGGGGCGTGATAATAGAGGACGTTGCAGGGCGAAGCGGTCGTCGCGGAGGGTGGTCTAATCCACCGGTGCGGAGAGCCGATATATGCACTGAGCGGATCGGACTCGCCGATCCCCGAGTCACGGGTTGTCCAGATGATCAAGCTGCAATCAGCACACGTCCCGGCACGGGTGGCCAACACACTGATGCTCCGGGGCGAGAAACTGCCCCCGCTGCGCTGGCACGAGACTCCGATCCGGGCCGCACGGAGTAGTCTGGGCGCGGTCGCGGACGATCGCGAGTTGCTGGACTGCGAGACGCTTGCGAAGCCGGGCATGGCGGCGGCGGTTCGGGCGCTGCTCTACTTGTGGAACGGCTGGCCAGAGGAAGCGAACACGGCCGCCCGCGGCGCGCCGGGGACGGAGCAGGCGTACATTCGAGCGCTGATCGCCCGGCAGGCCGGCGATACGGACCAGGAGAAAGAGGAACTTGCGAAGGTGAGCGGCCACCTGATCTTCACGGAACTAGCCAAACAAGCGCTGGATACAATCGGGGAAAGAGCCGAGCCGCTGCTGAAGCGGTTCCGGGGCATCGTGGAGTTTGGCGAGCAGTGGGAGCCGCACGCCTTTGCTGACATTTTTGATCAGGCCTGCGCCGGGGGATTCGATGAGGCCAGTTGCGAGGCCGTCACCCTGTTGCAGTGCCGCGAAGTGGAGTTGTTGCTCGCGTATTGCCTCGATGCCGCCGTCGGAGAGCACCCCGAGAGGCGCCAGCATGACGCTCCAGCCCGGCGTCAGGCTCCGGCACGTCCCAAGCAGACGCCGCGACCTGCGGCGGGCGGCGCTGACAAGCCGGGCAAGGGCGGCAAGGGTGGGAAGGCTGGGAAGGCTGGGGCGAGCCTGCAACTCGAGCCAGTGTCCGCGGGCTTGGGCGTAGGCCTGGCGTGCCCGCGTTGCGAGAACCTGTTGAGCGTCCCGGAATCGGCCCGGGGGCAGTCGATGACATGCGATAAGTGCAGCGCCACGTTCTTGATTCCCGAGAAGCCCGGAGCCCCCGCGCCGGCCTCTCGGTAGCAAGCACGCCGGAGTCGGGGGCATCGGCGAAGCCGGGAACCCTATGCGGTGGGTTTTGATGGTTCGTGGGGGATGGGGAGGACGATGTCAAGACGCGCCCCGCGGCCGGGTATGTTGGCGGCCGAGATCGTGCCGCGCATCTCGCCAACCAAGCCATGCACTACGGCCAATCCCATGCCGGCGTTGCGCGCGTCTCCGCAGCCGAGTTCGCCCTTGGTCGTGAAGAAAGGCTCGAAGATGCGTTCCATGTGCTCGGGGGCGACCCCCGGGCCCGTGTCGGCGACGGACAGGCAAATGCTGCCCTCATCGCGTCGAGCCAACGTCATGGTTATGGTTCCACCCGCGGGCATGGCCTCGAGCGCGTTGTCGACCAAGTTGCCCAGGATCATCATCATCTGGGCCTGAATCACCGGCAATGCGGGCAAAACCTGCCAATCAGCGATCAGCTTGACGTGCCGATGAGCCAGGCGTTCCTCGTTCTCGTCACAGTAATAGAGGACGGTCTCGGTGAGGTCGGCCAGGTCGCCGTCGATGTGGTCGGCTTGGGCAAATGCCAGCAATTGGCGCGTGATGTGTGCAGCTCGCCCGACCGAGTCGGCCGTGCGCTGTAGCGCGCGGCGCATCGCCGTCGTGGTGTTCATGTTGATGGCGTACTCGACGCTGGTGGCGATACAGCATAGCAAGTTGTTGTAGTGATGGGCCACGCCGCCGGAGAGTGCTCCCAGTGATGCCAGCCGCTCACGCTTCTTGAGCCCTTTCCGTAGGCGTATTCGTTCGGTGATGTCGCGAAACCAAAGCGAGATGCCGCGGACCGCCCCATCGGCCTCAAGCACGGGCGTGAACCAGACGGCGTACTCAAGCGGGGCCTCACAAGTCCCCGCCATCCGCGTGCGAAACTCGGTCGCTTCGAGCGTGTCCTGGACGAGTTGCAGGACGTCTTCGACAGCCGCCCGGTCGGCCTCGGGAAACAGGGCGCTGACCGGCCCACCCAGTGTGCGGCCGGCGCCGCCGAACATGCGCGCCGCAGCGGGATTCCCCGCCACGATCACGCCATCGTTTTGGCAGGCGATGATCGCGAAACCGGCATTCTGGAATAGGCTCTCCAGATAGCTGGCGTCGAGACGGCCGGCAATCGCGGTCTGACTATCGCTGGTCGCCATCGGTTACATCCAAGCGCAGAAACACATACGAATCACACAACTCATCGTCACGTTCGTTGAGCAGGAACACTCCTCCCACCAGGCCATACAAGTTGGCGTTCTCACCGGGCGCGATTAGCAGGAACTCCTCGGGATCCAGGTCGACCGCAAACGATGCCGCTGAGAAAGCCCGCCCATTGTAGTTCAGATCCTGGGTCATCCCCCCCGCCGTTGACGCCCAATGCCAGCCCTCCAGGAGCTGCCGCACCTCGGGCACGACCAGGAGACGCAGCCGATCGGGCCGCTCCAGGTTGAGTTGATAACTCAGTCGCAGCACGTTGCGGCTCTGCGGCCACGTTTCGCCCGTTAGCACGCCGTCCGCCCCCATGAAGAACAGCGTTTGATCGTGCGCCTCTTGATCCAGTTGCAGCGACAGCGGGTAGTTCGGCGGCAACCGCACCGGCGTATACGCGGCGGACCGCACGCCCGGCACGGAGTCGAGGACCGCTTTGACGGCGTCCCACCATTGCCGGCTAGCCACGCCGACCCGGATGCCGTTGTCATGCAGCCGCGAGACGGTGTCGCTGTCGAGAACGTCCTCGCGCAAGTGATTCCACATCGGCTTAACCAGGGTTCTCTGACGACGCGGAATCTCGACGTGCAGCACCGTGAGCGATCCCTCCAAATGGCGGGATGATGCCAGCGCACCGTCCGAGTGGCCGGTGTCGGCAAACTTCAGCGGATTGTCATCCTTGAGGGCTTCGGCTTCGGACGTGGGAGAATCGTCGGGGGCGGTCGATGACGCTGGAGCCCAAAATGCGGTCGCGGGTGTCTTACACCCTCCGGCCAGGATCACCGCCGTGACAAGCAGCAACCACACCATGCGCGGTGTCGCGCCCCCTGTTGCCAGCGGCAGGAACTTCAATCTCATGCGGATCGTCAGCTTCCGTAAAGCAGGGACACCAACACTCCAACGGCCGAAAGCGATCCCGGACGACTTCCGCGTCCTGAACCGTACTCATGCCCCAGTATACACTGTATCGTTCCACCCGCCGAATTACCACTCCGCTTCCTCAAACGCGCGCAACGACGGCCCCTTGGGCTTGCGGCTCAACTGCTTTACCAGCACGCCGGCCAGCGTCATATCGCCCGGCGTCGTGATCTTGAGGTTGCGGCGGTCGGTGGGCACGATCGTCACGCCGTGGCCGAGGCGTTCGACAAGCTGTGCGTCGTCGGTGGGCTGAAAACCATCCTCGATGGCGTCGTAGGCCTGCTGGAGCAGATCTTTTCGGAACACCTGAGGCGTCTGGGCTTCGTACAGTCCCTCACGCGGTACGGTTTCGTCGATCACGCCCGCTTCGGATACACGCTTGATCGTGCCGTTGAGCGGTGCCGCCAGGATGGCCGCCCCGCTCTTGCCGGCTTCGGCGAAAACTTGGTCGATCCAGGTTTCGAGCACGCAGGGGCGCACGGCGTCATGCACACAGACCAGGTCGGCCTCGTCACACACCTCGGACAGGGCCAGCTTGACCGACTCGTAGCGCTCGGAGCCGCCTTTCACCAACTTGATTCCCATGATCATGATGTTGGCGGCGTACTTCTCCTTGACAACGTCGTAGTCGTCGGCCGAGACGGCCAGAATGGTCTGGCAGACATCCTTGCGGTTGATGAACAGCTCCAGCGACCGGATGAACACCGGACGGCTGTCGAGCTGCGCGAAGGGTTTCTTTGTCGTGCCGCCGAAACGCTGGCCGGCGCCCGCCGCCGGGATAATCACTGCTACTTGCGCCATGGTTTGCTCCCATAACTGTGCAACTTGTACGATGTCGGCTGGGGCCCGGCAGGTCAAGCCCGTCGGCGTCTACCGTGCGTTCTTCAGCAGCTCGCGCATGCTCTGGGCCTCGGACAGGAAGCGTTGCGTGTAGTTCTCGTCAACGCGGGCACAGGTCTTGGTCGCCAACTCCGCCATCTGCTCGTAGTCCGGGTCTTCGGTGCGTGTCCGCATCTCGCCGGCCAGGATCACCAGCCGCAGCAGGTGCCGCAACACGATCCCCTCCTGTTTCATCAGGCCCAGTCCCTTGACCGACTTGAAGAACTCGCAGTCGCGCGCGAACGCGTCGCCGGCGATCCACTTGGGCTGCACGGACACCGGCTCGGGAGCCGCGAGCTGGGCCTCGAACGCGATCTTGAGCATCTCCGGCAGGCATGGGATCGGTTCCTCATCGGTCTCCTCCCAGCTATCGACCCAACGCCGCTCTCGGTCCTCCGGCGACGGTTCGGGCCGCGCGATCGTCACGCCCATCTGGATCATCATCGGTTCGAGCAGCTCCGTCTGCAGCGGGCCCTTGGCGAGCGTATCCGGAATCCGTACGTGTCGCAGAATGACCGGCGGAACCTGCAAGACCGACTCGAGCGCCAGCACCTTCTCGTCGAAGTTGGCGAAGCTGAGCCGGTCGGCAATGTAGTCGCCGAAGAGCGGATCGACGCTGCGATAGTTGAGCAGGCGGAAGATGCTGTCGTCGAGCGTGACGTGGTCGCCGTCCTCTGCCCGCGTCAGGTACCCCAGTGACTGGAGGTTGTCGAGCATGAAGTTGAGTTGCTCCTGGAATGCCTCGATACGGGCCACGCCGTTGAAGCGCTTGGAGATGAACTCGCGCACCTCGTGCAGCGTGCCTGTCCTGGTGAGCAGGAAGATCAGCACCGAGTACGGAATCATCCCCTTGCTGTACAGATTGGCCGGTCCGGCCCCGATCAACGTCTTGAACTGACCCTCGCCCCAATACTGTTCGGTCTTACGCCGACTGGGCTTCTTGCGCTCCAGCTCCTTGCGCATCCGCATGATGCCGGGATCCTTCGAGTGCGGCGGAATCTGCTCGTACTTCTTACGCCACTTGTTGATCTTCACGTCGTCATCGTGAGCGGCGGCGTAGACGTGTCCCTGGGTGTCGAACTGTGGCCGCCCGGCGCGTCCGAACATCTGGTGAGCGCCCGAGGCGGGGATGATCTTCATCTCGCCGCGCTTGCCTTTGAGCAACGTCGTCAGCACGCACGACCTTGCCGGCAGGTTGATCCCGGCCGCCAGCGTTTCCGTGCAACACACGAATGGTACTAGTCGCCGGCAGAACAACTCCTCGACGATGATCTTGTGGCGCGGCAGCACGCCGGCGTGATGTACACCCACGCCGCGCAGCAACATCTGCCGCAATTTGGGGCCGATACCCTCGGCGAACGCCTCCTTGTTATCGGAGAGATAGGCGTCCAGCTCGGCTTTCTGCTCCTTGGTAACCAGCGGCAAGCCCTTGAGCTTCTCCGCCAACTCCCAGCATCCGTCGCGATTGAACGAGAATACCAGGGCCGGCGTATGGTTGTCGTCTCCGTCGCCCTTGACCATCTCGACCAGCAACTCGGTCATCAACTTGTCTTCGACCCAGTGGTACTCCAGCGGGACGCGGCGTTCGTGCGACGTGATGACCTGCAGGCGCCGCCCGTGTTTGTTCTTGAGCCAATCGGCGAAGTCCGTGGGATTGCCTACGGTGGCCGACAGCAGCATGACCCGCACGTGCGCGGGCAGCATGACCAGGGCCAGCTCCCACACCACGCCGCGCTCGAGGTCGTTGAAGCTGTGGAACTCGTCCATCACGACGCCGCCGACGTTCTCGATGTCGGCGATGGACTCGTCGGTCGAGAGCAGATGATTGAGGAGAATCTCGGCCACGACGACCCGGATGAGCGCGTCGGGGTTCTCACGCCGGTTGCCCGTGATGAACCCGACGTCGTCGCGCGGGAAGCCCCAGCTCTCGACCAGATCCTGAAACTCGCGGAACTTCTGCTCGGTCAGGGCGATCAGCGGGGTCGTGTAGTACAGCCGCGTGCGCGTGTGCAAAGCCTCGAAGATCGCGGCCTCGGCGATGAGTGTCTTTCCCATTCCCGTGGGTGCGGCGACCAGCACGCCGCTGGCGGAGTCGAACCATGCCAGCAACGCCTCTTCCTGGACGGCGTAGAGTTCGTACGTCACGGCTTCGAGAAACTTCTCGCAGGTTTCGTCGCGTGTCATGCCGCCAGCATAGCAGCCCGGTTGGCAGCGTGACAAGTAGTCAGCGACACAATACTTCGAACAAGCGGCGCGCTACTTCAAACAGATTGCGTTGACGAACCGCCCCTGATGCCCCCGCGAGAGTCAAAAAAAGACGCGTCCGGCGACGCGTTCGAACGGCACTCGAGCCGGGTACGAACCGGGCTCGAACGCCGCTCGGGGCGGCCCCTGTTAAGGTGGGGCCGCGTGGGATTCCATCACGTCTTGCTGCTCATAACGGGCCTCCCGATACTCGGCCACGCAAGCGGGCGCCCGGGTCGCTGGGGCACGGCTACGGCCTGTAGGTTTCAGTTCCATACGCCTGTCCCGCCGACCAGATCGGCGCTCATCACCCCCCGATTCTCATCATGGCCCGGCAACGCGCCGTAGTGCGTGTCGATGTTGGTCGTGT